>CAZWMX010000015.1:20299-27620 GCA_964635205.1 uncultured Acidimicrobiaceae bacterium
AGCTGAGGAAGAGGACGAGCCTTCAGCTGAGGAAGAAAAGGCCGATGCGCCGGTAGCCGACGATGATGCCGATACAGAAGAAGACGATGAGGAAGCTGAAGGCTGAAGGCCGATAGCTGACAGCTGACAAAGGCGGAGGTGAGCGTGGCTAAGACACGCGTATACGAGCTGGCACGAGATCTTGGACTTGACTCCAAGGATGTGCTTGCGCGAGCTCAGGAGCTCGGCATCGAAGTCAAGACAGCATCATCCGGGCTGGACGAGGATGGCACGTCGCTCGTTCGCAAGTCGTACGAGGAAGAGAAGCCATCAGCCACCAGCCGTCAGCCATCGGCTGAAGACGACGCGGCACCCGTGGTTGAAGATTCTGAGCCGACAGCCGACAGCCGACAGCCGACAGCTGAGGACGAGGCTGAGGAAGAGGCTGAGGACGAGAAGGTACTGCTCGTCGAGCCGGGTATCACCGTGCATGATCTTGCACGGATGCTCCAGATCCGTACCGCAGAGATCGTCAAGACCCTGATGTTCATGGGTGAGATGGTTCCAGGTGGCGGCGAGATCCCCGTCGACGCGATCGAACCTCTCGGGCGCGAGCTCGGCTGGGAGATCCTTGTTGCCGGGTCAGATGAAGAAGAAGAGAAAGACACCGGTCGTGAACGGTTCCTCGTTGAGTACGAGGATGATCCTGACAGCCTCGTGTCCCGGATTCCGGTTGTTACCGTCATGGGGCACGTTGACCACGGGAAAACGCAGCTACTCGACACCATTCGTCATGCGAACGTCATCGAAGGGGAAGCCGGTCGCATCACCCAGCATATCGGTGCGTATCAAGCCGAGCATGACGGATCCAAGATCACCTTCATAGATACGCCGGGTCATGAGGCCTTCACTGCGCTGCGAGCACGGGGAGCCGAGATCACCGATATCGCGATCATCGTGATTGCCGCAGATGACTCGGTGATGCCCCAGACCGTGGAAGCGATCAGCCATGCCAAGGCAGCCGACGTGCCGATGATCATTGCGATCAACAAGATGGACCTCGAAGCTGCCGATCCATATGCTGTGAGAGCCGCGCTCACTCAGCATGAGATCGTCGTTGAGGAACTCGGCGGTGATGTGCCTGCGATAGAGATCTCCGCGCTCGAGGGTACGAACATCGAGGACCTCCTGGAGATGATCTCGCTTGTGGCCGAGGTTGAGGAGCTCAAGGCAAACCCGAAGGCCCCTGCGGTCGGAACGGTCATCGAGGCGCAGCTGGAGGTCGGTCGTGGACCTGTCGCGACAGTGGTAGTTCAGCGTGGAACGCTCAAACGCGGTGATGCTCTCGTTGCCGGGCCTGTGCCGGGCCGAGTCCGTGCCATGTTCAACGACCAAGGTGACCAGGTGAATGAGGCAGGACCTTCGACGCCGGTTGTTGTGATGGGCTGGGATGAGGTCCCTACGGCCGGCGACATGTTCGAGGTAGCCAAGAACGAACGTGCCGCACGCAAGATCGCCCAGGTCAAGCTCGACGACCTCAGGTCGAAGCAGCTTGTTGTGCCGAGCGCGATCGATCGTCTTGGGATGCTCGTTGAGCAGCTTCGCACCCAGGACCACTCTGAGCTGCGAGTGATCATCAAGACCGACACCCATGGTTCGCTTGATGCGATCAAGGACTCGATCGGCAAGATCAGTCGCGATGACGGGTTCGTCACGATCGTGCATGCTGCTGTTGGGGGTGTCACTACCAACGATGTCACCCTTGCCGAAGCGTCCGACGCCCTCATTTACGGCTTCAACGCGAGGCCGGACGCGCCCGCAAGGTCGGAGGCAAAGAAGAGCGCGATCGACATCAGGACGTTTTCGATCATCTACGAACTGCTCGACGATGTTGAGTCTCTCCTCGTCGGCGAGCTCTCCCCTGAAGAAATCGAACAGTTCCTCGGCGTAGCCGAGGTCCGAGAGGTCTTCCGAGCCCCAAGGCTTGGACAGGTCGCAGGTTCGTACGTGACCGAGGGATCGATCAACAGGAATGCTCGTTGCAGGCTCGTGCGGGACGGGGTTGTCGTGTACGACGGAACCATCGTCTCGCTGCGTAGATTCAAGGACGACGTACAGAACGTCGCGACCGGGTATGAATGTGGCATCGGACTTGCCAAGTTCAAGGACATCAAGGTCGGCGACACCATCGAGTCCTACGAGGTCCGCGAGATCGCACGCACGTAGGGGCGCGTTGAACACACAGCGAGCCAGGTTGTGCTCGCTCGAAAGGTTGAACAGACGCCATGGCACGACAGAAGAGTCCGAGGATGCGAAAAGTGAATGAGCTCGTGCGCGAGGTCGTTGCCGAGGCCGTTACCGATCTCAAGGACCCGCGTATCGGGTTCCTGACGATTACCGGTGCAGAGACAAGCCCTGATCTCCGACATGCGGTCGTGTACTACTCGGTTCTCGGATCCGATGAGGAGAAGGTCGGTACAGCCGCTGCACTCGACAGCGCGAAGTCGCGTATCCAAGGCGTCCTGGGACGCGAGACGCGCATGAAATACACACCGGTGCTGGAGTTCAAGGTTGATCCGTCGATCGACGAGGGCCTACGGATCTCTCAGATCCTTGCCGATATCGAGCAAGCGGAAGCCAAGGACGATGTCTGATATCTCCGCAGACCTCGAGGCAGTGGCGAGGCTCCTCGGTTCGGCGAACTCGATCGGCGTCGTTGGGCACGTCGGCCCGGACGGCGACGCGCTCGGGTCGATGATCGGTCTCGCACGTTCTGCACGGCTGGCGGGAAAGCAGGCGGTCGCCTCTTTCGATGAGCCCTTCGTCGTGCCGGAGGAGATGTCGTTTCTTGATACTTCCCTGCTTGTGGCACCGAGCGATTTTCCCCTCGATCTCGACATCGCCGTTGTTGTTGACACCTCCGTGCGCAGTCGAGTTGGGGCTTTGGCCGGTGCAATCGAGAAGGCCGATCATCTTGTCGTCATCGACCACCACATTTCGGACGGGTCCTGGGGCGACGTGGTTGCCATCGATGCCGCATACGCAGCAACAACCGAAATGGTGTATGAGCTTTTGAATCTCCTCACCTGGCCGATCGACAAAGAAGTTGCTACGGCGCTCTACACCGGCCTCGTCACTGATACGGGTCGGTTCCAGTACTCATCCACCTCCTCCCGGACACACACCATCGCTTCTGATCTACTCGCTCGTGGCGTAGAAACAGATGTGATCGGGCAGAAGCTGTTCGAAGAGGCCTCATTCGGGTACTACGAGGTCGTTTCCCGGGTGCTCGGGCGTGCCATTCTTGAAGCGGACCTCGGATTTGTCTGGTCGATCATGGAGCTGGCCGATCTTGACGCTGCCGGACTCGAATACCACGAAACCGATGGTCTGATCGATCTCGTTCGGATGGCGAGAGGCACCGAGGTTGCGTGTCTGCTGAAGCGGAAGCAGGAAGGCGTGGTCAAGGGGAGTCTCAGGTCGCGAGGCCGCGTGGATGTCGCGGCTATCGCGCGATCCTTCGATGGGGGCGGGCATCACAACGCCGCAGGATTCACTTCTTCGGAGGAGCCTGGGGAGATCATCGAGCAGATCGTCGCTCACCTGTCGTGACGGATCTCGTGACTGCCGGCTTCCTACTCGTCGACAAGTCGAAGGGTTGGACATCACACGATGTCGTGGCAAAGGTGAGGAGCAGGGTCGATGGCAAGGTCGGTCATGCCGGGACTCTCGACCCGATGGCGACGGGGCTGCTCGTGGTCGGTATCGGTGGCGCGACAAGGTTGCTCCGTTTCGTTCAGGGCGCGGACAAGGAGTATCTCGCGACCGCACTCTTCGGTGTTGCTACCGATTCTCTCGATGCGGATGGAGCCATCTTGTCCCGAGATCCTCTCCCGGTCACCGCTGAGGAGGTGGACGCAGCGATGGAGCGCTTCCGTGGCGAGATCATGCAGGTGCCACCGATGGTTTCCGCCAGGAAGGTGGAGGGTCGGCGTCTGTACGAGCTTGCCAGGGAGGGCAAGGTCGTCGAACGTGAAGCGAGGCCGGTAGTGATCCATCGACTCGAACTCGTGGATCTGGCGCCGTCCGACTATCCGGAGGTCAGATTCCGTGTTGTTTGTTCAACCGGGACATACGTTCGGACGCTCGCGGACGACCTTGCTCGCGCACTCGGCGGCCGGGCACATCTCACAGCGCTGCGTCGACTGCGGATCGGGGCTCTGGATGTTTCCGATGCGGTGTCGATCGATGAAGCAGTCGCTGCGGCTGAAACGAACGATATCGAGCGAGTTCTTCTCCCACCGGCAGTCGCTCTCGCCGATCTTCCCGAAGTCCGCGTCGACGACGCGATGGCGGCCGCGGTGAGAAATGGGAGAGAGATTCCCGAGATCCTGATGCCCGACGGCATAGAGCCAGACTCCTCCGTCCGTATTGGGGACCGCAACGGAGACCTGATCGCGGTGTACCGTCGTGATCATACGGCTCTGAAACCCGAGGTTGTGCTCTCGTGAATGTGTACAGGAACGACCCGTCGACTTGGGATACGGACAACCAGCGAACCGCTGTGGCCATCGGTGTGTTCGATGGTGTCCACCGAGGCCACGCCGCCGTTCTGCGGGGTCTCATGGACCGATCCGGCGAGATGCCGGTTGTTGCGATGACCTTCGCAACACATCCCGATGAAGTCGTCACCGGTATGCCGGCTCCCCCTGCGCTGGCGCCCTTGGAACGGAGAATCGAGCTTCTTGGTGACCTGGGCATCGATGGTGTTGCTGTGATCGAGTTCAACGACGAGGTGCGCCAGCTCTCACCCGAAGCGTTCGTCAAGGCCTACATCGTCGATGGTCTCAACACTGCACTCGTATCCGTCGGCGACGATTTCCGCTTCGGCTATCTGGCAGGGGGGAGCGTCGACACGCTGCGGATCTGTGGGGGTGAATACAACTTCGAGGTCCTATCGACCCCAATCGTTGATCTGCACGGCACCGAGGTGCGGTCCAGCTCCATCAGAGCGGCCGTTGCGTCCGGGAGTGTTGCGCTTGCAGCCCGGATGCTTGGTCGCCCATTCGAGATCGATGGTGTGGTCGTTCCGGGTGATGCGCGGGGGCGAGCGATCGGTTTTCCGACGGCGAACATAACGATGCCCGATCGCCTGGTTCGCCCTGCCACCGGTGTGTATGCGGTGCGCTGTGACGTGAACGGTGTCCAGTACGACGGAGTGAGCAACGTAGGTACACGGCCCACATTCGGTGGCGGAGACGAGACCATCGAGGTCCATCTTCTCGACAAGGACGAAGATCTGTACGGCAAGAGCATGCGTGTGCAGTTCATCGACAGACTCCGTAACGAGCAACACTTCACATCCGTTGAGGCGCTGGTCTTCCAGATCAACGTGGACATCGAGCAAGCAAGAGCAGTTCTCGCGTCGTAGGACTGGCATGTCCAGTCGTATTACGTACTACGTATTACGCAATACGATCGGCTTGTCAGCCCTCTTGAATTGGCATCCCGTTTCCTGCATCGTGCTAGGGATCCCGCGCTTCCCGGAAGGGAGTGCCGATGATTCCGCTTCTTCTTGCAGGTGTGCTTCTCATGGTTCCGGCGGATGCGACCACGGATCCGGTCGCTCCGGGGGATGGCCTCGTCCTCTCACCAACCCCCATAGTGCGATCCGGCGTGCGGCTGCCCGGCTCGCGTGCTCCGAGGGCCCCGATGGGTATCGGTGGGGTCATGGGCATCACAGCAGTCGCGGGCGGAGCGTTGATTGCCCAGGTGCGCCGGAAACGGGATGACGAGCCGTTCTTCGTGGTCGTGCACGGTAGTGGCGGCTCGAGAGACGATTTTGACGTGTTGCTGGAGAAGCTGGGTGTATCCGAGAACAGAGTGGCAGCCTTCGATTACACAATCGTCGGATCGGGTGCGTCGTCGACCGAGGCGAGCCGCACTGCCTCGACCGAGCGCGCAGCGGAGGCTCTTGACAAACTCATTCGCGGGCTCGCTGTCGACCACAGCAATGTCTACTCGCTGCATCACTCGAGAGGGGGAGCAGTCGGTGTGTCGATGATCGGTGCCCTCGACGACGGTTCGAGGCCGCCCATCGATGGTTACCTGGGCGCTGCCCTGCTCGATCCCGCCATCGGTCGTGGTTGGCTCGGACGACTTCAACGCGTCGGTGCCCTCAGCACGTGGATCCCAGACAACGGTGGATTCTCGGTGGAGAGGTGCACCGACGGCGAGTGCAGGGATGTTCGCGAGAATCTGGGCAGAGCATCCGGCGTCGAGGTGATCGCGATCAGGAATCCGGATGCCGAGATCACGAACTTCCGTGACAACCCGGCGGGCCTCCGCGTGTACGACCTGATCCACGACGGGGGTGTACCGGCTCGACTCCTCCTACCGGTGAGCCCGGTGCTGGCGACCTATCGCGTATGGCAGGCCCACGGATCTGTGCTCGAAGATGATGCCGTCGCCGGCTGCATCGCGGCGGAGGTGGCCGAGGCAGGATCATGTGTCTGGAACGAAGGCAAGCGCAAGCGTCCAGCGTGGCAGCGCGGTCGCGGTGGAGGGGCCCATGGCGTCTCACTCAAGTAGTCCCTGCATGTACTACGTTGAATCCGTGCAACGGAGTCACCACCACGGTATCTCGCCCTACGAGTCCGCATACGGCTTTTCGCGTGCCGTCCGCGTTGGTGACACGATCCATGTGGCGGGAACCGCTCCGGTCCCCGAACCGGGAGAGGAACTTGTTGGCGGCGCCCATGCACAGATGCTCCGCTGCGGGGAGATTGCAGGCCAAGCCATCGAGGCCCTCGGTGGTTCGATGACCGATGTCGTGCGCACACGCATGTTCATCACCAACCGGCACGACGCAGACGACGTTGGTCGTGCGCACAAGGAACTCTTCGGCGGATCCGAACCAGCAGCAACAATGGTGGTTGTGGCAGCCCTGCTCGACCCGAACTGGTTGGTCGAGATAGAAGTGGAAGCGATCGTGTCCTGACGGACACGCCGCTCGTAGTACGTACTACGTCCGGAACGGTGGTGCGCTAGAACCGGAGGAGAGCTATCATGCCTCACGGGCATTCGCCCGACCGCTTACTCGCGTAAGAAAGTACTTCGTGAACGACACGCAAACAGTTGTAGATCAATATGGCACGCACGCCACGGACACAGGTTCACCTGAGGTTCAGGTTGTGTTGCTGACTGAGCGTATCAATCACCTCACCGAGCATCTGAAGGTCCACAAGAAGGACCATCACAGCCGGCGAGGTTTGCTCATGATGGTCGGTAAGCGTCGGCGACTGCTTCGGTACCTCCAGGAACAAGACGTGGAGCGTTACCG
>CAZWMX010000016.1:0-2491 GCA_964635205.1 uncultured Acidimicrobiaceae bacterium
AGACGCACCACATAGGTTCCAGGCATCACAACACAGTCAACAACACCACCGTCGAGTAACACCGCAACATCCTCATGAGCGAGTCGGATGCGAATCTCGTCGTCAGAGAGCCTGATCTTCACGGTCGTACCCTCACAGTCCCCACCTCTTGATGAGTCGGTCGTAGTCCGCCTCCGTGTTCACATTGAAAACGGCATCGGAATCGATCTCAACCCTGGCCACATCCACGATGTCATCAAGGACACCGAAGACGGCTCTCGTCCCTGAGTCGAATCTTGACCGTGCGAACGGCTGAACGCCGGGTCCGTAGACACCAACGAGAGGCTGATCCGCACCGTTCACCCGTGCAATCCGCACTGTCGTCCCTGTCGCCACCGGTTCCGCAAGAGAATGGATGATCTCGATAGTGAGCATCGGCATATCAACGGCAGAGATGAAAACAGGACGCCCGCGTGCGATTCGCATGGCGGAGAGCAGCCCGCCGAGCGGTCCCTCGCCCGGCATTTCGTCCGGAATGAGAACGCCGTCCGGAGGGATGACAGATCCCCCACACACGATCACCTCCGTGAAGACGTCACAGAAGGTGTCGTGGATACGGTCGAGGAACGGTGTGCCATCGACCATGAGAGTTGACTTGTCGCGACCCATGCGGCTGCTCGAACCACCAGCGAGAATCGCCCCGATCGTGTGAGTGATCATGCTCACATTCTCGCGGATTTCGCAGGACATGTGCGGCCGTCGTTGAGCATGAACCCCCTGGGGTATGTATCGTTGCGGACATGAAAACTGATCTCGAAATCGCAAGAGAAGCACACCTCCGACCCATCACCGACGTCGCTGACGATATGGGTATCCCACCAGAATTCGTCGAGCAGCGAGGTCACGGGCTTGCAAAGATCAAGCTTGGCGCCCTCGACGAAATGGGTTCGCCACGAGCCAAGTACGTACTGGTGACAGCGGTGAATCCAACTCCCTTCGGCGAAGGCAAGACAACTGTCTCGGTCGGACTCGCGCAGGGCTTCAAACTCCTCGATGAGCAAGCCGTACTCACACTTCGCCAGCCTTCGCTCGGGCCGACGTTCGGCATCAAGGGTGGTGCCGCCGGTGGAGGGTTCTCTCAACTCGTACCGATGGAAGAACTGAACCTTCACCTCACAGGTGACTTCCACGCCGTCACCGAAGCAAACAACATGCTCGCTGCCCTCATCGACAACCACATCTACCAGGGCAACCAGCTCTCGATAAACGTCAAACGTGTCACATGGCGCCGGGTGCTGGACGTCAACGACCGGGCACTACGCAACATCGTTGTAGGCCTCGGCACCACACTCGACGGCATTCCCCGAGAGGGCGGGTTCGATATCACAGCGGCCTCGGAACTGATGGCCGTGCTCGGCCTCGCCACGAGCCTCCAGGATCTCAGGGAGCGTCTCGGGCGGATCGTTGTCGGATACAACAGGCACAAGGAACCCGTTACGGCCGAACAGATAAAGGGTGCAGGGGCGATGGCGGTGCTGCTCAAGGACGCGCTCAACCCGAACCTGATGCAGACACTCGAGGGAACACCTGCGCTTGTCCATACCGGACCGTTCGCCAACATCGCCCACGGTAATTCGTCGATCGTTGCCGACCAGGTCGGTATCCGCGGCGGCGACTATCTCATCACCGAGGCGGGCTTCGGCTCCGACGTCGGCGCGGAGAAGTTCTTCAACCTGAAGTGCGCAGCATCCGGCATGTCGCCAGATGTGGCCGTCGTCGTAGCAACGGTTCGAGCCCTGAAGTTGAACTCGGGGAAGTTCCATGTGAGCCCAGGGAAACCCCTTCCTGACGAGATGATCACGGAGAACCCGGACGACGTGATGGCTGGTGCGGACAATCTGAGAAGGCACATCGCAAATGTCCGTCAGCACGGCGTGACACCTGTCGTTGCTGTCAACAGCTTCCCGACGGATCATCCCTCGGAGCATGCAACCATCGGCAAGATCGCAGAGGAAGAGGGTACGGTCTGGGCGATTGCGGAGCCATACAGCCGAGGAGCTGAAGGAATGGTGGCTCTTGCTGAAGCAGTGAGAGATGCTGCCAACGACGGCTCGAGTTTCGCGCCGCTGTATACACCCGACATGACTCTGATGGACAAGATCGAAACGATCGCGACGAAGGTCTACGGCGCCGATGGCGTCGAGTACGACATCAAGGCGAAACGCCAGCTCGCCGACTATGAGGCCCACGGCTACGGCCATCTGCCGATCTGCATGGCCAAGACGCAGTACTCGTTCAGCCACAACCCGTCCCTGCTCGGAGCACCAACCGGCTGGACGCTCCCCGTGCGTGAGGTCCAATTGGTCGCCGGTGCGGGTTTCGTCCTGCCGCTGACCGGTTCCATCAACCGGATGCCGGGTTTGGGAGTCCACCCGGCTGCCCACTCGATCGACATCGACGAGGAAGGCAACATCGTCGGCCTGAGCTGAAACGTCAGGTGCCAGGTTCCAGG
>CAZWMX010000016.1:2591-4288 GCA_964635205.1 uncultured Acidimicrobiaceae bacterium
CGGTTGTATCGTGGGCATGAGGATCGATGTTCCTCACTGATGGACGACCGAGAGGGGACATGGGAAGCCATCCGTTGGTCGCGGCGCTTCTTTCCGCACTGATCCCGGGGGCGGGCCAACTCTACGCGAGGAAGCCGCTGCGAGCCCTTGCTTTCTTCCTCCCAGTGGTCGTCCTCGCCTTTGGTGGTTACGAGTTCGCGTCCCGCGGCGCTGTGGAGATGGCGATCCTCCTCGTGCGGCCCGGCTTCCTTTCGGGCATGCTGATCGTGAACGTTCTGGTACTCGGCTGGCGGGCCGCTGCGGTCATCGACGCCTACCTGGTGACAGAATCGACGCTCGATCGGTCCTGGATGCCCGTCACGCTCACCCTGGTTCTTCTTGCTGTTGCGATCCCACATCTCGTCGGCTGGTCCTATGGAACGAAGACGATCGGTGCGCTCGAGGCGGTGTTCGTGGCGGCACCGGAGGGTGACACGATCGTGCCTGTGATGCCGCTCCCAAGCGTGTCAGCCGACACGCTCCCCGACCCTGCGAGCCAACTTGATCCGCCGGACAGTCATCGTCGTTCAGCTCGAAACTCGATCTTTAGGCCGGGGTTCGGTGATCCCGACGCTATCGCCGCACTCGGGAACATCCTCGCTCCGTCGACACCCGTCGCTCCCTTTCTTCCGTTCGCGGAACGTACCAACCAGGAGCGTTTGACGATCCTGCTTGTCGGCGCAGACGCCGGCCCGGGGCGAGAGGGTCTCCGCACCGACACCATGATCGTCGCGACGTTCGAACTCGCGACCGGTAGAACGGCACTGTTCGGCCTGCCGCGCAACTTCAAGCTCGTTCCCCTCCCGCGCAAGCTCAGGCGCTCTTTCGTGAAGCTCGAAGAGCGGGTCATCGAAAGGGACCTCACCGACGCAGACGAGGACGGGTACCCCGACACCTGGGCCGACACCGACGGTGACGGCATCCCAGAGGAACCACTCTTCGAGTCGTGCGAGTGCTTTCCGACAATGCTCAACAAGGTCTACAGATACACACAGGACTGGACGACGACCTACCCGAACACACCCGACCCAGGCCTCGCTGCCTTGAAGGATGTCATCGCGAATCTCATCGGCCTGCCGATCGACAACTACGTGATGGTCAAGATGGAGGGTTTCGTCAAGGCGATCGACGCCATCGGCGGGGTGGACGTGCTCGTGAAGGAGCCCTACCACGTCACCGTCTCGTCTCCAGAGGAGGGTGTACAAAAAGCAACCGTGAACGTAGACCCCGGCGTGAATCATCTCAATGGACTCGAGTCGCTCGCCTATGTGCGGTGGCGCCGAGGATCGTCCGACTACGCCCGGATGGGCCGACAACGATGCATCCTGCGTGCAGTGACAACCCGGACAGCAACGGTGAACCTGATCACAGCGTTCCCGAAGCTGCTCGACCTCGTTGAGAAATCGGTGACGACGGACATACCGCTGACGTTCCTCCCCGATCTCATCAGAATCGCAGCAACCGCCGACATCGACAACGTCGCCACAGTCGGGTTCGTCCCTCCGACCTACAGCGCCGGCAGGACACCCGCCAAGTACCCCATCCCGAACGTTGAGCGGATCAGGTGGAAGGTCCGCGACGTTCTCGAGAACGGCGTTGTCGCCCAGAGCAGCACCGGGCAAAGCGAGTGCGCGGGATAGCGTTCAGTGGTCCGCCCT
>CAZWMX010000016.1:4388-26753 GCA_964635205.1 uncultured Acidimicrobiaceae bacterium
GACGTATGTATCGAAACGATATACACTGCCGTCATCATGCTCGATTTCGCCATTCTCGGCCTGTTGATGGAACGTCCCCGCCACGGGTACGAGCTACGTCGCGCCCTTGGCGAACTCGGCTTCTGGAAGGTCTCCTTCGGTTCGCTCTATCCATCCCTCCGTCGCCTGGAGAAACGAGCGGCGATCCAGGCGACAAAAGTCTCTGGTCGGCGCAAGGCATATGAGATCACCGACGAGGGTCAAGAGGTCTTCGATTCGCTGCTCCAGACGGATCCAGAGGCGACCGAGACGGACAGGGGGTTTCAGGTCCGTCTCGCATTCCTCGGCCATCTCCCATCAGACCGCCGCATCCAGGTGCTCGACCGCAGACGCCGGGAACTGTCGACACAACTCAAGACCGCGCGGGAGATCCTCATCGAGGCTCGCTCGGCGACGAAGAACGAGGACCGCTATCGCATTGCCCTGATGGAACACTCGATGCAGTCCACAGAAGCAGACATTGCGTGGCTCGACGGCTTGGTCGCCGCCGAACGTGGTGTCGCTTCGGCAACCTAGCCATTCAGATCAGACAACAGGAGGACACGATGTCCAAGGTGAAAGTAGCCATCGCAGGGCTCGGAAACTGCGCCAACTCCCTCATCCAGGGTGTTGAGTATTACAAGGATGCAGACCCGGACCTCAATATCCCCGGTCTCATGCATGTCCAGCTCGGTGACTACCACATCGGTGACGTCGAGTTCGTGGCTGCATTTGATGTCGACGCCTCCAAGGTCGGCCAGGACGTAGCAAAGGCGATGTGGGCCGGAGAGAACAACACGATCCAGTTCGCAGAGGTCGGCGACCTCGGATTCGATGTATTGCGTGGCCCGACCTTCGACGGTCTCGGCAAGTACTACGTTGGCATGATCGAGGAGTCCGACGCAGAGCCGGTCGACGTTGTCCAGGCACTCAAGGACTCAGGCGCAGATGTACTTGTCTCCTACCTGCCGGTCGGATCGCAGGAAGCCACGGAGTTCTACGCGGGCGCCGCCCTCGAGGCAGGTGTCGGATTCGTGAACGCCATCCCTGTGTTCATCGCCTCGGATCAGGAGTGGGCGCAGAAGTTCGTCGATGCTGGTCTGCCGATCATCGGCGACGACATCAAGTCACAAGTCGGTGCGACGATCGTCCACCGTCAGCTTGCGCGCCTCTTCGAGGATCGTGGCGTCAAGATCGACAACACGTATCAACTGAACTTCGGCGGAAACATGGACTTCATGAACATGTTGGAGCGTGAGCGCCTGATCTCGAAGAAGATCTCCAAGACACAGTCCGTCACGAGCCAGATCGAGCGGAAGATCAACTCTGAGTCCGTCCACATCGGACCGTCGGACCATGTTCCGTGGCTCACGGACCGCAAGTGGGCGTACATCCGTCTCGAGGGCACGTCCTTCGGCGACGTTCCGCTCAACGCTGAGCTCAAGCTCGAGGTGTGGGACTCCCCGAACTCGGCCGGTGTGATCATCGACGCAGTTCGCTGCGCAAGGATCGCCATGGATCGGGGCGTCGCAGGCCCTCTGCTGGCACCATCCTCGTACTTCATGAAGTCACCTTCGGTGCAGTACCACGACAGTGTCGCCCACGACAACGTCGAGGCGTTCATCGCGGGACACGACGACACGGTCGAAGACCTTGCCAGGTTCCTGACCTCCGAGTAGTCGCCATGGGAACCACTCTTCGCAGAGCAAGGAGTGAAGGTAGATGCGATACACTTCGGGCATCGCCGAACAGGACCACATGACAGAGAGAATCTGAGGAATACACCACCTCCGGGCCGAATACGCCCGCCCTATCCAGGGAGTTCTCCATGTCTGCAATCCATCTTTCTCACGTCTCATTCTCCTATTCGTCTGCCGTCCCGATCATCGAGGACGCCACCTTCGATCTCGGTCCCGGCTGGACCGGACTTGTTGGCGCCAATGGTGCAGGCAAGTCGACGCTGCTGCACCTGATCACAGGGGATCATCCACCGGATGGCGGTGCAGTGTCGGTTGAGCCGCCCGGACTTCCGCCGGTTCTGTGTGAACAACGCATCGATGAACTGACCAAGGCGATCGAGGGTCTTGCGTGGGACTGGGAGCGCGATGCAGTCCGTATGCGTGCCAGTCTCAGCCTCGATCCGGAACAGCTCGATCGATGGAACACTCTCTCACCCGGCGAACGGAAGCGGTGGCAGATCGGAGCTGCCCTTGTCCGTCAGCCGGATGTTCTGCTGCTCGATGAACCGACGAACCATCTCGACGCCGAGGCTCGCGACCTGCTGGTCGCTGCCCTGACTGCGTATCGGGGATGTGGCGTCGTGGTATCCCATGACCGCGGTCTGCTCAACGAACTCACGACAAGGACGATCAGGGTGCATCGTGGTCGAGTGAAGCTGTGGAACGGATCCTACGACGTTGCCCACGAGGAATGGAGGGCGAAGGCAGCGGAGCAGGCGTTCGTCTACGACAAGATGAAGGCACATCAGAGGAAGTTGGCGCGGCGCATCGACGAGCAACGCCGCAAGTCCGTACAGAAGGACGCAGAGCGGATACGAGAACGACGAGCCGCGGGAAAGCACGACCTCGATACCCGTGGGTCTGCAGCGAGCTACAAACATGAGCGGGGGCAGAAGACCGGAGCACAGACCGTCGCATCCATGACGAACTCACTGCGGAAGGTGACAGGAAATATCGATGCAACCCACATCGAGAAGGACCGCGGTGGAACCGTCGCGTTCGACTTCGAATCTGCGAACAAGGAGTTCCTGATCCGGTACGCAGGACCCATAGCCGCCGGAGAACAGACGCTCTTCGACGTCGATATCGCAGTTCGGCGAAACGACCGAATCCGGATCGCAGGCCCGAACGGCGCGGGCAAGACTTCGCTGCTCGCACGGCTCGTCGACGAGGCCGCCATCCCGTCCAACAGGATCCTCTACCTCGCGCAGGAGACGACAGCTCGGGATGCACGCCGGTGGCTGGGAGTCGTCAGAGACCTTCTGCCGGACGACAGAGGCAGGGTGATGTCTCTCGTTGCCCTCCTGGGGGCGGATCCTGGTGCGCTCCTCGGCTCAGATCAGCCTTCTCCCGGTGAGGCACGGAAGATCGCCCTTGCCCTCGGTCTGGGTACTCCGACGTGGCTACTCGTTCTCGACGAACCGACGAACCATCTCGACCTGCCATCGATCGAGAGGCTCGAAGCAGCGCTCAGTGGCTACGAAGGAGCGCTGCTTCTCATCACACACGATGACGCCCTGGCTGTCAAAAGTACCACGACGACATGGGCGGTCGGACAGTCTGTCGCATGGCGGAATTGACTACAGGAGAGCAACTCCGGGCCACATCTCCCAAACCGCCGGCCGAGCAGTTTGCGGCACGTCCAGCCTGAAACAGGCCGACAGTTGCACGAACTCGCCTGTGAGTGATGGCTCTCGTGTCATCAGCCCGCCACCGATCTGAGCTGCGTCCTCGCTGGTCGTGACCGGGAATACACCGTCGAGCCATTCAAGGGAGTAACCGGTCGGAGTCGTCACCGAGTAGATCCACATACGATCACTCCCCGGCATCACCGTCACTTCGAGGTCGCCTGTTGTGGTTCCACCGTTCACGGCGGCGCGCAGCGTCAGGTCGCACGGCTCGTCCGCCGATGCCGGTGACACAGCCAGACTCACCGTCACCACGATCGCTGCGGTGAGCGCGCCGACCACACTGAATGCATTCCGTCTGTTCCAAGCCATGGAGCGACCCTATCAGTCAACTCCGCGCCTGATCAGAGGGGTTTCGGGTCATGCAGGGATGACTAGTGCCCAGTGCCACCGGCTCTCACGGGCGGAGTTCGATGAACCCCGCAGCGGAGAAGTTCTGATCGAAGGCGAGGGCTTCGCGCACGCGTCGCTCACGCATCACCTGGAAACTCGTCGCGTCAACAAAGGAGTAGACCCGCTCGTCGTGTCGGCGAAGCCAGGCCCATGCTTTGCGCTCTTGTGACGGAGTCACCGAATGAACCGTGAGTCTTGCGTCGCCGACGAGAGCTTCAATGCGCTCGAGAAACGCCAGAGCAGACCTATGCGAGCCCCTGCGAGCCAGAACCGTCCATGTCTCGCCGACAATGTGATCAGTGGTGAGTAGCTTCTCCCCTGGATCGACCAGATCAAGCATCGCGACCGCATCGGGATGCCGACCGTCCCGCGGGACCGCCCAGCCGACCCACCAACTCGTATCGGCGAACTTCATCGGTCGCAGACGATTCGGTCGATCTCTCCGGGTTCGATGGGATCCACATCACTCGCAAATCCCGCAAGCTCGTTCCATAGGTCCCGAGATTCGCTCTCCTGAGGCTCAGGAAGCACTGAAGCGAGACCACGCCGGATCAGCTCTGACTTCGATATCCCACGTCGCTTGGCCTCAGCAGCTGCACGGGCGTCGAGCTCCTCGGGAATGGTGATGGTGATGGCCTTCATGAGCGCATGATACATATGTTCTGCGACTCCGTATATGTATGTACTGGATGCATCCATCATCACCCATCGACAAACCGGATTCAATACTCGCGAGGCTGGCTCAGCCGAGCGTGATCGTTCGGTGGTTGAGGTCTTGGAGGCTGCGGTTGTTTGGGCCGTAGCGGCTTTGAAACGCTTCGATCCACTCCGGACGCAGCGTGATGCGCTCGCTGAGCACGAACCACTGCACACCCTCGGTGAACGGAGGTGTCGTCAGCGATCCCTCGTAGGCATAGTGAGTCGTTGAACCCGGTAGGAGCAATCTCGTCGCCATCGCCTGCTCGAGCCGACGGGGTCCCCTGCTCATGTCACCCTCGTCGACGAGCACAGCCAGGACAGCAAGGTTGCCGGCGTCGTCGCCGTGTACAAAATGGATCTCGGCCGCGGCAAACTCACCGTCGATGGCGTGCTCGCTCGGCGTATGGAAATGGAATCCCTTCAGCTCGTACCGAGCGCCATCCGCCGTGATTGAGCTTCCCTCTGCGACCGTGAAGTTCAGAGTGGTGCCCGCATCGAGGCCATACATGACGGATGCGTAGTGGTCGATGGAGAAAGCACCATGGTCCGCGGGAACGGCGCCTCCAAGGTCGACCGGGGAGTGGGATGCGGGCACCATCAGAGGCGCTCGCGAAGCCATGCGATATCGGCCTTCTGCCCATCGACGAGGCCGGGGGTTTCCACGATCACATCGGTGTTCGCTGCCTTGATGACACCGATCACAAGCTCCTCGGGGATGAATCCTTCTCCGAAGTTGGCGTGGCGGTCGCGGTGGGAACCTGCTTCATCCTTCGAGTCATTGGCGTGGACGAGAGTGACGCCACCCGTGATGTCCGATACGACATCGACCGCTGTCTCCAGATCGGCACCCGATGCCCAGGCGTGGCACGTATCGAGACAGGCCCCCACGTTGTAACCACCGATCTCGTCCCACAACGGACCGTAATTCTCGAGATCATGCATGATCGAGTTGCCCCTCCCAGCCGTGTTCTCGATCAGGACGGGTACGGTCACATCGAACGAATCAAGTGCCTTTCGCCAGCGCTCGAACCCTACGCCGGAATCCTCGTCGGGCCCGACACTTCCTCCGTGGACGATGACTCCCTTGGCCCCGATCGTGGTGGCGGCTGCAACAGCCTGAGCGAGCGCCTTCCGCGAGGGGATCCGTACCCGGTTGTTCGGGGAAGCAAGATTCAGCAGGTAGGGCGCGTGCACGTAGAACTCGATCGGCGAAGCTTCGAGCTCCTCGGTGTCTGTGCGGGGAATCGGTGGCTTCCACTGTTGGGGGTTCGACATGAAGATCTGCACGGCGTCTGCGTCGCGTGCGGCAGCCTCGGCGAGGGGATCTTGCGGGCTCACATGGGAACCGATGATCATTCGTCGCCCTCCTCGGGGTCTTCATCAGGCACATCGCCTTCTTCGCTCATATCGGCCGCGGAACCAGGCTCGGGCTGGTCCACCGTTGTCTCCCATACGATCGATGGGGGCTCGTAGTTCCTCACCGCCTCCATACGATTGAAGTGATCGTGGGCACCCTGGGCAGAGAGCGCGACATCGGTCACCCTCGTCGACCAGTCGTGGGCATCGATGTACAACGTATCTGTCTCCCCGGTCACATCGGACAGGTCCGCAACTGCTGCTGCGCCGGACTTCGAGACAACGATGAGCTGCTCCCTGATGCTCCCGTCATATGGATCGCGGATCGTCCCACTGGAGATCGCCTCGATACTCCCCCACGGGATCACGCCGGCGTCGCCGACCCCTCCCAGGTGGAGGCCTTCTTCGCTCACAACCACCGTTGGTTTACGGCGAATCAGTTCGGCAATCGAACCGCCGAACAAGAGGATCCCGGTGACAAGCATGACACCACCCCACTGAAGATCACCTCGTTGCTGAGCCTGACCGCGTGTGGTGAGCACCCCATCGTTGCTATCGGGAGGTATGGACAACCAGTATCCGAACATGACGTCGGCAGCGGCCGCGATGAGGACGATGCCAACGATTCCGAACATGAACAGCTTCAGCGGAGAGCGGTAGGAACGCATCGGTCAGTCTTCTACTCCGAGATCTTGGGGTGTGACCAGTGCAACATAGGGTATGCCGAGTGCTTCTACCCGCCCGGCGGTCGCACCGTTCGACCGGTCAACAAGCGCAATCGCCTTCACGACCGCGACTCCTGCCTCGTGGAGGGCCTCGATGGCCTCGATGAGCGCGGAGCCTGTGGTCGTCGTGTCTTCGAGTGCCACAACCCTGGATCCAACACCCACAGGCCCAACAAGACGACCGCCGGTTCCATGGTCCTTGGCTTCCTTGCGGATCGAGAAGGACACGAGTCGGCCGCCACTATCGGCCGCCACGAGAGCTGTCGCCACGGCAATCGGGTCTGCACCCATGGTCATGCCACCCACGGCGTCCACACCTTCGGGAATCTCGGCAAGTACCGCAGAACCAACCAGCCTCGCCCCCACTCCGGAGAAGGTCGTCTGACGAGCGTCGATGTACCAATTCGACACCTCGCCCGAACGCAGAGTGAACGGACCGTCGGTCCTCACGGCATTCTCGAGGAGATGCGTGACAAGTTCCCTCTTGGCGGCGGAAAAGGAATCCAAGAAAACCCCTCAAGTGATCTGTTCGCTCGGTCGATAGCGTAATCAGACAGGATGCCTTCCTAACCTCCCGTCTAAGCCCGAACCGAGGCCGCCAATTTGGCGGCCTCTGGTTCGTCCTGGAGTATTGGCTGGTTTCTCACATCACTAGCCTTCTCCCGATGGACATCATCTTCGTGCGACACGGCCAACCGCAGTGGGCTGTTGACGGTCTCTCCCAACTCGATCCTCACCTCACGGACCTTGGTCGCGAGCAAGCTGAACTCGCAGCACACAGAATCGCAAACGATGAGAAGGCCACAGCCGTCGACCTGATCGTCTCGCCCGCTCTCAGATCCCAACAAACGGCAGAGCCCATTTCCGGAGCGACAGGGCTCGACATCCATACCGTCGACGGTCTGCTCGAGATTCAGATGCCCAACTGGCAGGGCGTCACCGAAGAGGCGGTGATCGAGATCTTCAGGTCCACCCGGAACCGCACGCCTGAGGAGTGGTGGGACGGCCTCCCCGGCGGTGAGTCGTTCCGCGACTTCCACGACAGGGTCACGAACTCGCTCGATACCTTGCTCGCCAGCCGAGGGATCACCCGCAACGTCCAGGATCCACGGTTGTGGGACGTTGCAAACGACCCAGGCCGGATCGTCATTGTCGCCCACGGTGGCACCAACTCGGTCTGCCTCACACATCTCATGGGGGCACCACCGTCGCCATGGGAGTGGGAGAAGTTCGTGCTCTTCCACGCATCGTTCGCCAGGGTGAAGTTCATCCCGCTCGCCGGTGCCCATGTGCCGAGCCTGCGCACCTTCAACGACCAGGATCACATCCCGATCGAGCTTCGCTCGAGGTAGTACGTACAACGAAGTACGTCGTACGACAAGCCGCGCAGCGTTCAGTGATCGTCGTACTACGTACTTCTGCGGCGACAGCCGTTCACTTGCCGTAACGGCGTTCGCGTTGGGTGTAGTCGCGCATGGCACGCAGGAAATCGATGTGGCGGAACGCCGGCCAGAACACGTCTACGAACGAGTACTCGGCGTAGGCAGCCTGCCAGAGCAGGAACCCCGACAACCTCGCCTCGCCAGAGGTGCGGAGAACGAGATCGGGGTCGGGCAGATCCGACGCATACATGCGGGCAGAGATCGCATCACGATCGATTTTGTCTGCTATCCCGAGAGCGGGTGTGCCGTCCGCGGCGAGCTTGCCGATGAGCTCACGCACGGCATCAACGATCTCCTGCCTGCCGCCATACGCAAGAGCGATGGTGACGCGTCGGCTACCGGTTGAGCATCGCTCCTGGAGCCGCTTCGCAGCCTCGACGAGGTCGGCCGGTAGCAGGTCGAGACTTCCGATGAAACGCACCGTCACATTCTGCCCGGCCGACGTCTGCGGTATCCGGTCGAAGAGTTCAATGAGCACCTCGTAGTACGACCTGAGTTCCTCGTCCGGCCGCGCCAGGTTCTCCGTCGACAGCAGCCAGCACGTGACCACGGGGATCTCGAGCTCAGCGGTCCATCCAAGGAACTCGACGAACTTCTCCATACCCACTCGATAGGAGGCTGCGTAGTCGGGGAGACCTTCGGCCCTGGCATACCGGCGGTGGCCGTCATGGATCACGCCGATGTGGTGAGGCAATGCACCACGGTCGAGTGTTTGGAGTAGTCGCGTCTCGTAGATCTGGTACAGCGGCTTCTTCAAGCTCTTCGGTACGTGCACCGACCCTCCTCGTCGACATCGATCACACCGAGCCTAGGCGTGTGTTGAGCAATGCCGTTGCTCAGATGAGGCTACATGGCGGGCCGGTTAGTCTCACCCGGATGGAATTGCCCCGTTGGACGCTCGGAAGGATGCAGAACCCTGTGCGTGGGTTCCTGCATGGCGGCGCCGCGATCGCTGCGGTGGTGGCAACCGTGTTCCTTGGGTGGGTTGCGCCCAACTGGGGGATCCGCATCGGAGCCATCGTGTTCGGCCTTGCAATGGTGGCCCTCTACACGACAAGTTCGTTGTACCACGCGATCCCATGGCATGAGGTGTGGAAGAAGCGCATGCAACGTATCGACCACTCGATGATTCTCGTCCTCATAGCCGGCACCTACACACCGGTCGCCATTGCAACGCTCAGCGGGTGGCTTCAGGGGATGGTCCTCGCGATCGCCTGGGGTCTCGTGGCGCTCGGTGCCCTGCAACACGTTTTCTTCCCACAGCAAGAGCAAACATTCTCGATGATCCTTGCCATCTCGATGGGGTGGATCGGGGTGGCGATCGGCTGGAGGTTCTTCCAGGAACTTGGTTGGGCGGGCTCGGGGCTTGCCGTTGCGGGGGGCTTGATCTACTCGATCGGGATGCTGCTGCTCATCACCAATCGGCCGCGTCTGTGGCCCAGGGTGTTCTCCTATCACGAGGTGTTCCACATCATGGTCGTGACGGCGAGTGTCATCCACTTCGTCATGATCTGGCGATACGTGCTCCCCCGGGGAACTTGAGCTCTACGGCTGTGCGCCTCCGGGTAGCGCGGGACCGGGGACCCGGATGAGGAGCAGCCGACCTTCTTCGTATCCGCCGTTGTGGAAGCCGTATTCCTCACCCTTGTCGATATGGAGCACATCGCCAGGTGAGAGCCTGAGGACCTCTCCGTCGACCTTGAATTCGATGTCGCCGACGAGACCTACGTACATCCGATGGTCTTTCTCCGACACCCGGGGTGTGCGGTCGGACCCGATAGGCACGACTATCTCGGCAAACGAGGAGCCGTCGTAAGCGTCCGGCGTGAGTTCCCGCAACTCGAAATCGCCAAACACGAACGGTGCCACATCTGCATAACGCTTCAATTCCATACGTGCATCGTACCTGTCACAGGCTTCGTTACATCCTCCTTCTTCCTGGTGCCTGATTCGTGTCACACCCGCCGGATACGTTATGGGTATGGAAGACATCACACTTGTACACACCATGAAAATAGAAAACCTGATGGCGATGACCAATCGCGAACTCGAGGCTTGGTTCGGTGCGGGCGGGCTCACCGTCGAGGTGGTCGCCAACTGTGGCGACCCCGCTTGCCCCGACTGCATAACGATCGAGCCTGCGAGGACCGCGGCCTAGATGTATTGATCCGTGAAGTCATCGACGCGGCTGATGGGTGATCAGCCGTCCGAGAGGAACGCCTCGAGCGCATCGATCTGGGTCGCAACCGAAGCCATCGAACCTCCGCCATGAGTCACCCGGGTCCTCACCGACTCGGTGACATCCACGGCTGAGAGATCCCCCGCCTCGAAGCTGTCGTCGAAATCAGTGAGCTGTGCCTCGGTGAGGTCGGTGAAGGATTGGCCTCGAGCCACGAGTTCGGCAACCAGGCCGCCAACCAGATGATGCGCTTCCCTGAAGGGAACGCTCCGGCGCACGAGCACCTCGGCAAGGTCCAGCGCGGTCACCCAGTCCGACGGATCAGGCGTGTGGAAGTCCGCTGTCGACAGCATGCCACCCAGCGCCTCCAGCGAGCCGGCAAGCATGTCGTCGGCGTGGAACACGATGCGCTTGTCCTCCTGGAGGTCCCGGTTGTAGGTCATCGGAAGACCCTTCTGGAGAGCAGTTATCGACGTGAGGTCACCGACCAACGTTGCAGCCTTGCCACGGACAAGTTCCGCGATGTCCGCGTTCTTCTTCTGCGGCATGGCAGATGAGCCGGTCGTGAAGGAATCACCGAACGTGACCCACCCGAACTCGCTCGTCGACCACAGCAGCAGCTCCTCTGCCAACCGTGACAGATGCAGCATCGACTGTGTGACACACCACACGTACTCCGCGACGGTGTCTCGCGAGCCGACCGCATCCATCGAATTGTCGAAGACTGAAGCCATGCCGAGGATCTCGGCTGAAGCCTCTGCATCGACTGGAAGGGACGACCCACCAGAAGCGCCTGCACCCAGGGGGGAGACGTCGATTCGCTTTCGGACATCTGTAAACCGTTCGATGTCGCGCTTGAGCATCCAGGCGTAGGCAAGGAGATGGTGTGCAAGAGGAACAGCTTGAGCCTGTTGGAGATGTGTGTAGCTCGGTACGACGGTATCGCCGAGGGCCTCGGCCAGGTCGATCAGCACGCGAATGAACCCTGTGAGCTGTGCCGTGCGGTCATGAGATGCTCGCTTGAGATAGAGCCTCAGATCGAGAGCGACCTGATCATTTCGCGACCGTCCGGTGTGTAGCTTCCCCGCGAGGTCACCGACCGCCTCACTGAGTCTGCGCTCAACCGCCGAGTGGACGTCCTCATCGGTGTCGAGGAACGTGAACGTCCCAGCCTCTGCCTCATCCTTGATCACTTCGAGCCCTTCGAGCATCGCCGCGGCCTCGTCCGGTGTGAGCAAGTCGACACGGCCGAGCATCGTTGCGTGAGCAATCGAACCCGTGACGTCGTCGACAAGCATCCTGCGATCAGACGTGTCCACCGTGAATTGCCACAACGACGCTGCTGGACCCTCCTCGAAGCGACCCCCGGACCAGAGGGTCATAGCTGAGCTCCGCTCAGCGGTAGTACGTAATACGAAGTACGTAGTACGTATTCCCGCGGGAAGATCGTTGTACATACTACGTAATACGTCATTCGTTCACTCACCCTCGCCCAACCGTTTCTCCGCAAAGGTGCGGAGGCGCAACGATTGCAGGCGTATGAAACCCTCTGCGTCCGACTGGTTGTACACATCGTCTGCCTCGAAGGTCACCGTAGCCTCGTCGTAAAGGCCATGGGTGTCGGAGCGGCGGCCTTCCACGATCGCCTGGCCCTTGTAGAGCTTGAGACGTGCTTCGCCCGTGACGGGTTTCTGCACATCGTCCATAAAGGACTGCAGCGCCTCACGCTCTGGGGCGAACCAGAAGCCGTTGTATACCATCTCTGCGTACCGGTTCGAGAGCTCGTCGCGCAGGTGTGCGACCTCGCGGTCCAACGTCAGGGACTCGACCGCTCGGTGTGCGTGGTAGAGAATCGTGCCGCCCGGTGTCTCGTACACACCGCGGCTCTTCATCCCAACGAACCGATTCTCAACGATGTCGACTCGACCGATACCATGTTTCCCACCGAGCTCGTTCGCCTTCGTGAGTAGCTCGACAGGTGACAAACGCACTCCATTGATCGAGACGGGATCACCCTGTTCGTACCCGACGGTAACGTACTCGGCCTCATCCGGGGCATCCTCGGGACTCACCGTCATGGTGAACATGTTGTCGGGCGGGCCGCTCCATGGATCCTCGAGCACTCCACCCTCGTACGAGATGTGGAGGAGGTTCGCATCCATCGAGTACGGCTTGTCCGGTGTCACAGGAACGGGGATGCCATGCCTCTCGGCATAGGCGATCAGGTCTGCACGACCCTTGAGATCCCACTCGCGCCACGGAGCGATGACCTTGATGTCCGGCTTGAGTGCGTAGGCGGAAAGCTCGAACCGAACCTGGTCGTTTCCCTTGCCCGTTGCGCCATGCGCGATCGCGTCGGCACCCGTCTCGATCGCGGCCCGTACCAGACCCTTGGAGATGACCGGGCGAGCAAGCGATGTACCCATGAGGTAGTAACCCTCATAGAGAGACGAGGCACGAAAGGCAGGGAACACGTATTCGGAGACGAACTCCTCGGTGAGATCCTCACAGATCGCTTCGGATGCGCCGGTCTCGAGTGCCTTCACCCTGGCTTCCTCGGTCTCTTCTCCCTGACCGACATCTGCCGTATAGGCCACGACCTCTGCGTCGTACTCCTCCTTGATCCACTTCAGGATGATGGATGTGTCGAGGCCACCGCTGTACGCCAGCACGACCTTCTTGATGTCTTTCGCCATCGTGTTACTCCGTTCCGGTGAGTCTTCGTGAAACTGTGTCTGCGCCTACGTGTTCGTCTGCAACAACGACGATCGTGTCGTCCCCTGCGATCGATCCGATCGCACCGCCAACACCGGCTGCGTCGATGCGGCTCGCGACGAACTGCGCTGCACCCGGCGGCACTTTCATGACGATGAGGTTGCCGGAAGTGACGATACTCTCGACGAATTCCTCGACCGCCTCGTGCAGCGCTGCCAATACGGCATTGGCACCATCTGAGCCCTCGGATAGGAGATAGATGAATCCGCCGTTGTCCCTTGTCCGTTCGGCTCCCACCGCATCGAGATCCCGCGAGATCGTCGCCTGGGTCACATCGAAGCCGTGCTCAACAAGAAGTACCTGAAGATCGCGCTGGCTTCCGATCCGCCCAGAAGCCAGAAGACTCCTGACCTCACGGCGCCTTGCGTTCGTGTCTGGTTTCATCGCCTTGCTTCCTTCGTGATCATGGTTCCGATGCCCTCGGGGGTGAATATCTCGAGCAGTAAGGCGTGTTGCATGCGTCCGTCGAGGATGTGCACCTGATCAACGCCATCGTCCACGGCATCCATCGCCGACCGGAGCTTCGGCAACATGCCCGCAGAGACGGTGCCTCCTTCGATGAGCTCTGCCAGTTCGGGGGTTGTGATCCTCGAGATGAGACTGTCCTCGTCCCCGAGATCCCTGTAGAGCCCTTCGACATCGGTGAGATAGACAAGCTTCTGGGCACCCAGCGCTGCTGCGAGCGCGCCCGCAGCAATATCGGCGTTGAGGTTGTAACTGGCTCCATCCTCACCGCGCGCTATGGGGGCCACCACGGGTACGTATCCCTGGCTCTGCAGCCCTTCAACGAGGCCTGTGTTGACCTGTGTAACGCGGCCGACGAACCCGAGGCGTTCGTCCTCTGGCTCGGCAACGAAAAGGTTCGCATCAAGACCCGACACCCCTGTGGCAACCGACCCGTGGTTGTTCACGAGTCGCACGATGTCCGGGTTGATCTCCCCGACAAGGGTGGCCTGGACGACGCGCATCGTGTGCTCATCTGTGACCCGTAGCCCTTCGATCCACTGCGGCTCGATGCCCTGTTGTCCCATTGCCGCCGATATGTGGGGACCGCCGCCGTGAACGATGATCGGGTTGATGCCGACGTAGTGAAGCATCGCGACGTCATCCGCAAAAGTGCCTCGCAGCAGATCGTCGACCATTGCTGACCCGCCGTACTTGATGACAACGGTGGTTCCCCTGAATCGACTGATGAAGGGCAGGGCTTCTGAGAAGATTGCGGCCTTGCCCATCGTGGACGCGATCCTCGGCTTGGCCGGATGCGGGGTCGTGTGTCCGGTCATGAGCGCTCTCCGTTGAAGATGACGTACTCCGGGGTCAGGTCTGTGGTGACGATGCGTGCCACTCCCGATCCATCACCAAGGTCAATCCCGATGGTGAAGTCTCCGGTCTCCATCCCATCCAATAGGCCGGCCTCGTCGAAGTCGACCTGTGCACCCGAGGAGAACACGTCAACTCCCTCGTACCTGATTGTGATCGTGTCTGGATCGATCGTGACATCGGCCGTACCGAGCGCACCGAGAATCCTTCCCCAGTTGACGTCGCCACCGTAGAAGGAGGACCGTACGAGGGCGGAATCCGCAACAAGACGGCCGAGACAGCGGGCCTGTGAGTCGTCAAGGGCTCCGGTGACATCGATCGTGACGACACGGGAGGCACCCTCGGCGTCCCCGGCCATTTGAAGTGCAAGGTCACGACAGAGATCTTCCATGGCAGTCGCGAACTCCCCCGGATCAGGTGCTATTTCGGAACCACCTGAAGCCATAGCGATGACCGTGTCATTGGTGGACTCGCAACCATCGATGTTGAGCGAGTTGAACGATGCGTCCACCGCAGCCTTCAGTGTGTCTCGAAGCAGATCGGGCGCAACGATCGCGTCCGTGGTGACGAAAGCAAGCATCGTCGCCATGTTCGGGCGCACCATGCCGGCTCCCTTGGACATACCCCCGATCACCCAACCGTCCCGCTCGACAACCGCTTGTTTCACAACAGAGTCAGTTGTCATGATCGCCGTGGCTGCAAGCAGTCCCGACTCGGCAGCGGGGCCAAGTCTCGGAACCGCGGCCTTGATGCCGGGCACAACACGATCCATAGGGAGTTGCGGCCCGATGGTTCCGGTCGAACAGACAAGGATGTCCTCCGGTGCACAGCCGATCTCCGTTGCGAGTGTCTCCGACATCGCGGATGCGTTCTGTATGCCTCGGGAACCAGTTGCTGCATTCGCACAGCCGGAATTCACGACGATTCCCCTCTTCAGGTGGGTCTCGCGGAGGCTTGCGCTGCTCAGCAGAACCGGCGCGGCCGCCGCCTGGTTCTGGGTGAACACGGCCGCGGTCACCGCCGGCTGTTCTGCCACAAGGAGGGCGAGGTCGAGCGCATCGGGTTTGATCCCGCAAGCCACACCTGCTGCTGAGAACCCCTTTGGGGCGGTGACACTCACGGCATCCACCCCTCCACCGGAAGGCCCGTGGCTTCGTCGAAGCCATACATGAGATTGGCGCTCTGTACCGCCTGACCTGCCGCTCCTTTCACAAGGTTGTCGATCGCCGATACGATCACAACGGTCGAGGTTCGCTCATCGAGATGGAACGAAGCGATCAGATTGTTCGAACCGACCACCCACCGGGTCTCCGGTGAACCTTCGATGCGCTTGACAAACGGGGCATTCTTGTACGCCTCGTCGAACGCGCCGGTGAGGTCCCCAAGAGTCGTACCGGGTACCGGCGTTGTGTAGATGGTCGAGAGGATGCCTCGCTGCATCGGTACGAGATGCGGCGTGAACAGGATGGACGTTTCGCTGCGAGCAAACACATCGAGGCCGCTCTCCATCTCGGGGCGGTGTCTGTGGCTGAGGATCTTGTAGGCCTTGACGGACTCGTCGATCGCTCCGAATTGGAGCGACTCGGCAGCGCCTCTGCCGGCGCCCGATACCCCCGACATCGAGTCGACGACGATGCCGGATGGCTCGATGAGGCCTCTCTCCAGAAGGGGGGCGAGTGGGATGATCACCGACGTTGGGTAGCAGCCCGGCGAGGCGACCCTGTGGGCTGCAGCGATCGCATCCCCAAAGAGCTCGGGAATTCCATAGGCCCATCTCCCGAGTTGCTCCGGATACGGATGGTCGTGACCATACGCCTCCGTGTACCTCTGTTCAGAATCGAGCCTGAAGTCGCTCCCGAGGTCGACAATCTTCGCACCGCTACCGGCAAGCTGCATCGCCGGTTCACCGGACGCTCCATGGGGCAGTGCCATGAACACGAGATCTGCCTCGCCAACCTTGTCGACATCGAAGGCCTCGAGCAACCGCTCGCCGTCTGAGAGCTGCGGGTGCACGGTGTGCAGCGCCTGACCCGCGCGACGGTTGGCCCCTAGGAACGACACAGCGAAACGGGGATGGTTGTCGATGAATCTGATGAGTTCACCGCCGGCATAACCGGAGGCGCCGAGGATTGATACCGAGTGCATCCGAGGAGTATACGCATATTCGCTCATAAGCGCATACTCTCTGTGCGACGTTTCGCTCACAGCGCAGGATCCCGTGCCAGACTGTGATGGTGAAGCCGCTGATCTCGATTGGTGTGGTTCTGGCTGTTCTCGCTGCGGCCTGCACGGTGATCGCTGGCGAGAGTGATGCCGTCTTCGAACCGTTTGCCGGCCTGGAGTGTCCCACCGAACGGTACTGGGGTGAGTTCGCGTACATCGCGGACGACGCAGAGGGTCTGCAAACCCCCGCTGCCGCAGTCGAAGCCGGTCTGGCCCGCTGGGAGAGCCGCGAAGACGGAGAGGTCACGGTCATCGACGACCTCGAGGGAGCTTCCACGATGGTGGGAGCCCTCGTTGTCGATGGCAACAGAGTCGTGGTTGTCTTTCCAACCACCGTGCGAGCAGGTGGATGGCTGACCATGAGCACGGTTGGCTGTGAGGGTTACGAGCCGTGATGGAGGACTTCGGTCAACACCGGTCACGGGCCACACGAAGTCGAGAATGTGTCGTCGCGGGAGTCGATCTGTCTGCTATAGTTAACCTAGACGTTAACTATGATGACTACGATTCATGCCCCACGACACCTCGACATGGTCTTTGAGGCCCTCGCCAACAAGCACCGGCGCGAGATCATCTACGTTCTGGGTCTCCAGCCGTGCTCCATCAGCCATCTGGCCGACATGCGGGGACTCTCCCTGCCTGCAATCCACAAGCACATCAAGGTGCTCGAGAACGCCGAGATGATCACCCGCAAGAAGATGGGACGAACCAACTATCTGACACTCAATCGGGAATCGCTACGCAGCCTCCAAGATTGGCTGAGGCAATTTCACACCTACTGGGGAAGCGACGAAGAGACGCTGGAGAACTACGCCCGATATCTGGGCGCTGATAACCAAGGGAAGAGAGAGAAGCAATGAAGAAGTACGTGTTTCTGCACCAGGGGTTCGTGCCACCAACCCCCGAAATCGGAGAAGCCTGGGGCGCCTGGTTTACATCGATCGCCGACAAGATCGTCGACAGCGGCAGTCCGTTCGGATCCGCAAGAGAGATCACGAAGGCCGGAACCAGGGACCTTCCCCTCGACCTCGACGCGCTCACCGGTTACACGATCATCAACGCCGCCGACCTCGACGAGGCCACAGAGATAGCAAGCACATGCCCGTTCATCAGCGGCATCCGGGTGTACGAGGCGATGTCGATGTAGCACGACCTCCTCCTGAACGCTGAAGGGGCACCCATCACCGGGTGCCCCTTCTCGAACTCACTTCGTTTGTTTACCCCCATGAAGGTGATGCATCTCGCGATAGGTGCGACAGGTCCTGGTGCTGTCATGTCCGGGTTCTTCGCCTCTCCCCTCTGCGGGAGAGGCGCTAGGAGCGAAGCGACGAAGCGGAGAGGGGGCATGCCACCACCCTCTCTGCGCACCCACGGTGCGCGACGCTCCCGTCAAGGGAGAGACCGAAAAACCCAAGCGCAATGTGTCTCGCACGGAATCCGCGACAGATCACATGAAGGGGGAATTGTTTGCCTTCCACGCATCCAGCAGGGCGTAGGCCTCGTCCTCGGTATAGGGGCCCTCTTCTATGCGGTGTTCGAGGAGCATGTTCATGATTTCGCCCACCCGGCGTGATGGCTTCAGATCGAGGTACTTCATCACATCGTTTCCGTTGATCGGGGGGCGAAGCCTGTCGAGCTCTTCCCGCTGAGCCAGATCTTCTATCCGTGCCTCGAGCTCGTCGATTCGATTCGAGATGGTCTTCGCTCTGCGTTTGTCCCGTGTCGTCACATCACAACGAACAAGCTCATTCAGATCCTCGAGAAGCGGCCCGGCATCCCGTACGTACCTACGAACGGCGGAATCCGTCCATCCCATCTTGTAGGTGTGGGGTCGCATGTGGAGGAACACGAGCTGGGAGGTGTCCTTGATGGTGTCCTTCGGATACCGAAGTTCCTGCATTCTCTTCCGGGTCATGCGTGCGCCGACAACCTCGTGATGATGGAAGGACACTCCCCCCTTCCCGAACTCTCTCGTAGCGGGCTTGCCGATGTCGTGGAACAGCGCAGCGAGGCGAAGCCGCAGCTGTGGACGCGTCTTGCCGACGACAGCGATCGTGTGCGCAAGCACATCCTTGTGCTTGTGGTGAGGGTCCTGCTCCACAGCAAGAGCAGGAAGCTCAGGTATGAATTCATTCGCCAACCCGCTGTCGACGAGGGTCTCGAGCGCACCAACAACATCGGCTCCCTTCATCAGCTTGTCGAACTCATTCCTGACCCTCTCTGCAGAGACGATCTGTATCCGCTCCTTCAGTCGTACCACCGCCCTGAACGCGTCGTCGTCCGCCGCGAAACCAAGCGTCGATATGAACCTGAAGAGCCTCAGCATCCTCAGCGGATCGTCGCCGAACGAGATATCAGGATCTATCGGCGTTCGTAGTACGCGTTCTCCAAGGTCGACAAGTCCGCCGTGAGGGTCGATCATCTCGGGCAGATCATGCTCTCCGACGGGAACCTTGATGGCCATGGCGTTGACCGTGAAATCGCGCCGCGAGAGATCTTCGGTGATGTCGTTACTGAACACGACCACGGGTTTGCGCGAATCATCCCTGTACACATCCGAGCGGAACGTCGTGATCTCGTAGGTGTGATGGTTCCTCACGAGTCCGATCGTGCCAAATGCCTTTCCCGCGAGATAGGTCGAGTTGGCCCAACCAGCACCGATACGTTCAATATCATCCGGCCTCGCATCGGTTGTGAAGTCGAGGTCGTCGCTGTCCCGTCCAAGTAGGGCATCCCGCACGGAGCCTCCAACGAGATAGAGATCGTGACCGTCTTCCGCAAAGAGACCGGCAAGCTCGCACACATCGTCTGACATGATGGATCGGATACGATCAGGGATCATGACCGCCCCTCAACCCTTCCCCGGTTCGCCAGTTCGTCCGCGTATTCGTTCCATCTGAAACCCACGTGGGCCTTGATCCATTTGAGTTCGAGGTCGGAGCGCCTCTTGTATGTCGCATATGCTTGTTTCACGAGATCGAGGTTCTCGACCGGACCGCTCTTGCGTCTCCAGCCGCGCTTCTCCCATCCTGCTGCCCATTCGTTGATGGTTTGCACGGCAAGTTTCGAATCCGAATACACGGTCGCTGCGGTTCCCTCAGGGACAAGATCAACGGCGTTGATGAGGGCAAGCAGCTCCATTCGATTGTTCGTCGTGTCTCCACCGTACCCGTATGCCTCTTGCACGATCTCGTTGTCGACCACGTACACAGCCCCCCATCCCCCTGGACCCGGATTGGGCACTGAGCTTCCATCCGTGAAAACGCCCGTCATCGGATCGTTACTTGGCGAATTGTTCGCAAGTCGACCGTCAGGGGCTGCCACGTCTGCACCATCACGACAGTCACGGCACTGGCGTGGTGTCCAGCCCGGATAGCGGTCAAGGACCGACCCGGGCAGAGAGAAGGAGTTACCGCAGTTGCGACATACGAAGTCAAGCATGGGCAGAGAGTAGGAAGTTCTCCGTGGACACAGCGCCATCCGGGCAGGCTGACGGCTGATAGCTGATGAACCTACATCGCGGCTGCCTGGCCAACTCCCGCAGCGATCTTGAAGTCACGAGGCGAACAAACATGCGTCAGCGCATCGGCGAAAGCCACTTCACCTGATTCGAACTTCTTCGTGATCGCCTGATCGATGGTCTGCATCCCGTAGAAGGCGCCTTCGGCCATGATCTCCAACACCTCGTCGGTGCGGGCTGCATCGATGAGCCTCTCCTGGACCGACTCCGTGTTGACGAGCAGTTCGGTTATCACGGTCCGGCCGTGACCATCGGCCTTCGGGATGAGTCTCTGGGACGCTATGGCACGCAGTGTTGTCGCGAGCATCTGGCGTACTCGCCGCTCGAGGTATGGGGGAAAGGAGTCCAGGATACGACGCACTGTCTCCAGCGCGTCGAGCGTGTACATCGTTGAGATGACGAGGTGCCCGGTTTCTGCCGCAACAAGAGCAGCCTCAATGGTCCCCTGATCCCTCAGCTCACCGACGTAGATCACGTCGGGATCCTGCCGCAGCGCCGACATCATTCCCGCCTGGTACGAAGGCGTGTCAACACCGACTTCGCGCTGACTGACGATGGAGAGCTTGTCTCGGTGGAGCACTTCGATCGGATCCTCGATCGTGATGATGCTCGTCCGCCGCGATGAGTTTATGTGATCAACCATCGCGGCACACGTCGTTGTCTTGCCGGATCCAGCCGGACCGGTCACGATGATGAGCCCGTCATTCTCGTCACACGTATTCGCGACTGCCGACGGTATGCCAAGCTCGCCGATTGTCTTCGAAGTTGAGGCAACAGACCGAACAACGATGTTGATCGAACCGCGTTGTCTGTATGCGTTGACGCGGAACCTGCCCAGTCCGGCCCTGCCATATGCGAAGTCGATGTCCGAGACCTCTTCTACCTCGCTCTTGAGACGGTCGGGCAGGAGGTCGCCGAGAAGTTGGAGCGTGTGGTCGGCATTGAGAGGTGCCAACTCGGCAGGATGTAGAACTCCGTCGATGCGATAGGAGGGTGGTGACCCGACCTTGAGGTGCAGGTCTGACCCATCGATGGATACGAGCTTCTCGAGAAGCTCGTCGAGGCTCGGGCTCTGATCCGTCACGTTCGACTCCCTGTGGGCGGTTGGTTCTCAACCGATATCGGACGTTCGACTGACCTCCTTAATGAAGTTCCCAATAAGCAGCCTGTGCCCGAACAGCCAGATCGGTGATGCGTTGAGCCGATCCGGTCACCTCCGTTGGCCACGACGTCTCGCGAACCACTCCAGCCAAGCCCTCAACGGTTGCCATTGAGGACTCCGTGAGAGCACCAAGGTCGTACCCGCCTTCGAGCATCGTTATCACCCTGCCTGTCGGGACCTGATCGGCGGCCCAGCGCGCCAACGCGCCGAAGTCCCATGACTCGAGCAACATTCCGCCAATAGGGTCGAGCCGATGTGCGTCGTAGCCGTTGCTTATGAGCATCCAATCTGGTTCGAATTGCGCCACGACCGGCATCACGATGCGACCGAACGCGGCAAGGTACGAATCGGCGCTCGTTCCTCCGGGCAGCGGCACGTTAACCGTCATGCCTGCGCCAGGACCGTCGCCTCGCTCATCGAACCAACCTGTTCCCGGATAGAACGGAAACTCGTGGACGGAGACGTACAGCACCTCCGGATCCCGGTAGAACGTCTTCTGCGTTCCATTGCCGTGATGGACATCCCAATCGACGATCGCCACACGTTCGCCACGGCTCCGCAGATACGCAGCCGTCACGGCAACGTTGTTGAACAGACAGAACCCCATCGCACAACTGCGCTCCGCGTGATGCCCCGGCGGACGCACAGCAACGAACGCAGCATCCGCGGCACCCGCCCCAAGGGCATCAACGGCGCAAGGTCCTGCGCCGGCAGCATGAAGTGCAGCATCAAAGGACGCGGGCACGACATACGTGTCGGGATCCAATCCCCCACCTCCGTTGATGCAGAACACCTGCACCTGGTCGACATAGGCCCGGGAATGGATCATCTCGAGAAGCTCTCGATCCACGACAGGCGCGCTGAGGTCGACAACAGAGGTGCTCGCAGAGCGAACACCTTCAACGACTGCATCCAGTCGATCCACCCGCTCTGGATGGCCCGAGGGAGTGCGGTGATCCCTGCTCGATTCATGAGTCACAAGCAGTACAGACATAGTGGGAATTGTCCCACGCACTTGATCCATTGCAACCGCGGTTACCCTGTTGACGCGTGGCGCGACCCTTGGAGAGGTCTTGGCACTTGTAGATTCACCGCACCGAGTATTTCAACGAGGCACCTGGCCGGG
>CAZWMX010000017.1:0-14816 GCA_964635205.1 uncultured Acidimicrobiaceae bacterium
GGGGTGGCGATAACAAGTAGGCACGGTCTGTTCGGTCATGAATGTAGAACGGTAGCGAGATGTGCGGTGTTCCGATTCAACAGATACCAGAACGCTCGGCTTCGCCTCGCTCCCAGAAGCCAGAACGTTCGCTGCGCTCACTTCCAGAGACCAGATATCTGGCATCTGGTCGTTCAAGGCGCCATTCGGCGGGGGAGAGCGTTGCGCCAGATGGCTGCCGCATCCGCCACGCCGATGCTGCCCGCGGCGCCGAAATCGAGGGTGTCGCCGGTCACGGTGCCGATCTTGTCGTGAGGGACGGCTGCGTGAAGCTCGTCTCCGTGGGCGACGGCGATGAACCGCAGCGGTGTCTCGTCGAACAACTCCGCACCAGAGAGTCCTTCGATCGTCATCCCGACGTCCGACTTGATCGCTATCTCGGCGAGTGCGACGGCAAGGCCGCCGGTTGAGATGTCGTGAAGCACGGGGGTTTCATAGGCGAGCAGCGCAGCGGCAGCGACAGTCCTGCGCGCCGTATCACCATCAACGTCAGCCGGCCTGCCGCCGAGGTTGTTGTTGATGATCCGGTCGTACGCCGATGCGGCGAAGTCGCCCTGGGCATCTTGGCCCACCAGCCACACGGTCATGCCCTCCTCTGCGCGGTCGAGACGGGGTGGCCGCTCGGGCATCGGCTCGCAGAACCCGAGCATTCCGACAACTGGTGATGGGTAGATGTCGACGCCGTCCGTCTGGTTGTAGAACGACACGTTGCCGCCCACAACAGGCACGTTCAATTCCTCACAGGCCCATGCCATGCCGGCAACAGACTCGATGAACTGCCACATGACACCGGGTACCTCCGGGTTGCCGAAGTTGAGATTGTCCACTAGTGCGTACGGGCTTGCCCCTGTGACCGCAACGTTGAGGGCGGACTCGTACACGATCCTTGCCGACCCGCGTCTCGGATCGAGGTAGGTGCGAAGCGAATCGCCGTCCGTGGAGACCGCCATTGCCTTCTCCGTGCCCTTGATTCGCAGCAGTGATCCGTCGTGGCCTGGCTCGATGACCGTGTTGAGAAACAACATGTGGTCGTACTGGCTCGAGATCCAGGAACGGTCGCCGATCGCGGGATCGTCGAGTAGCGCTCGAAGCGCCGCTCCAGCGTCAATATCGTCGGGGATCTGCGGCTCCTTGGCCCAGACCTCGTCGAGGTAGTCGGGTCGCTCGGACGGACGGTCGTACTTCGGGGCGTCATCGGCAAGTGAAGCTGCCGGTACATGGCCGACCAATTCGCCGTTCGAGTAGATGACGAGCTCGGGACCCGACGTGATCGTGCCGATGGTTGAGGCTTCGATCTCCCACTTCTCTGCGACCGCGAGGACCTTGGCCTCGTTCTGCGGTGTCACGACCGCAAGCATGCGCTCCTGGGACTCCGACATCAGGATCTCACCAGGGTTCATGTCTTCCTCGCGCAGATGCACCTTGTCGAGATCGACAGCCATGCCCATCCCGCCGTTGCCGGCCACTTCGGACGTGGCACACGAGATGCCGGCTGCCCCCAGGTCCTGGATCGCCACGACAAGATCTCTGTCGTACAGCTCGAGACATGCCTCGATGAGCTTCTTCTCCTCGAATGGATCACCGACCTGCACATTCGGCCGCTTCTCCTCATCACCCTTCTCGAAGGATGCTGATGCGAGGATCGATGCGCCCCCGATGCCGTCACGCCCTGTTGCGTTTCCGAGCAGGATCGCAACGTTGCCTTCTCCCGAAGCAGCCGAGAGCACGAGTTGGTCACGCTTGAGGATGCCGAGCGCCATGACGTTGACGAGCGGGTTCTTGGAGAATCGGTCGGCGAACTCAACTTCACCGCCGAGCGTGGGGACTCCAACAGCGTTGCCGTATCCGGCAATACCGGAGACAACTCCCTCGAAGAGGTAACGGTTGTGGGAATCGTCGAGTGGTCCGAACCGGAGCGGATCCCACACAGCGATCGGTCGGGCGCCCATGGTGAAGATGTCGCGCAGGATGCCACCGACGCCCGTGGCTGCACCCTGATATGGCTCGACGTAGGACGGGTGGTTGTGGCTCTCGATGCGAAGTGCGGCAAGCCACCCGTCACCGAGGTCCACAACACCTGCATTCTCTCCCGGTCCAACGACGACCCACGGCTGATCGCTCTTGAACCTGGAGAGGTGCATACGCGAGGACTTGTACGAACAATGTTCGGACCACATCACGGAGTACATGGCGAGTTCCGCTGCGAGCGGCTCGCGACCCAGGATCCCGATGACGTCCTGATACTCGTCGTCGGTCATCCCGAGCCGTATGTGGTCCGGTACTTCGCTCGTGGTCACACAGACACCAGTTCCGTCGAAGCGATGAAACCCTCGATGAGGACCATGCCGTCCGACGAGCCGAGGATCTCCTCCGATGCGCGCTCGGGGTGTGGCATGAGCCCGGCAACGTTGCGGCCTGCACTCGTTATGCCGGCGATGCTGTTCGTGGATCCGTTCGGGTTCGTCGTGCGGTCCACGTGTCCGCCGGCATCGGAGTACCTGAGGATCACGTCTCCTGCGGTTTCGATGTGTTTGATGTTGTCCGCCACGTAGTTGCCTTCGTAGGAGTTGAGGGGGATACGGAGCACCTGCCCGATTTCGGCCGCCCGTGTGAGCACGCTGTCTGTCGATTCGACACGCACGTGTGTTGGGCGGCAGATGAACTTCAGGTCTCGATTGGCCACGAGAGCGCCGGGGAGAAGACCGGCCTCACAGAGGATCTGGAACCCATTGCAGATACCGAGTGTCGGCAAACCGGCGTTGGCGAGTCTCGCGACCTCGTCCATGATCGGTGAGAATCTCGCGATGGCCCCTGTTCTGAGGTAGTCGCCGTGGGCGAATCCCCCCGGTAGCACGATGCCGTGCGCGCCCGACAGATCGGTTTCTCTGTGCCACACGAGTTCGGCATCTGCCCCTTGAAGTCTGAGGGCATGAACGATGTCGTGTTCGCAGTTCGTGCCCGGGTACACGACGACTGCGATTGTCACGTATTGTCCTCGATCGAGTAGCTCTCCATCACCGGATTGGCGAGCAGCTTTTCGCACATGGCTTCGACTTGTGTGAGGGCTTCATCTCTGTCTGCTGCATCAACGGTGACGGCGATGGTCCTGCCGAACGAGACGTGGGATACATCGTTGAACCCGAGGTCGTTGAGCGCCTTCTTGGTTGTTGCGCCCTCTGGATCCGACAGGCCGGCCTTGCGAGCGATCGATACCGTGAAGGAGTAGGTCACGACGCTCCCATCTCTTCCAGATAGTCGGTGAACTGCTTGCCGGTGAGGAGCTCGAAGGCTTCGATGTAGCGATCGGACGTCTCCTCGATCACCTCCGAAGGCATCGTTGGTGCCGGGGGTGTCTTGTCCCATCCATCCTGGTGTTCAAGCCAGTCCCTGACAGGTTGTTTGTCGAACGAGGGCATGGTTGCGCCGGGTACCCATGCGTCCGCGGGCCAGTAGCGCGACGAGTCGGGGGTCAGGACCTCGTCGATGAGGATGATCTCGTTGCCGACCCTGCCGAACTCGAACTTTGTGTCGGCGAGGATGATTCCCCGCTCCGCTGCATATGCGGCGCCCCTGAGGTAGATGTCGATGCTTCGTGCCATGAGTTCTTCGTAGAGGTCGTTGCCGACAAAGGCGCGGGCTTCAGCCTCAGTGAGGTTCTCATCGTGTCCGCTCTCAGCTTTGGTGGCAGGCGTGAAGATCGGCTCGGGGAGCTTGCTCGCCATCTCGAGACCGTCGGGGAGATGCTCGGTGGTCGGGCCACCACCCTGCTCGTACTCCTTCCACGATGAGCCGTAGAGATAGCCGCGCACGACACACTCCATCGGGATTACTTCCGCGGCGTGCACAAGCATCGCCCTTCCGGCGAACTCCGCCCGTTGGTTCTGTGAGAGGAAGCCCATGGTTGAGGTGTCGGCCGAGATGAGATGGTGCGGCGTGTCGAGGATGTCGAACCAATGGATCGAAACACCGGTGAGCACCTGACCCTTGTGGGGGATGTCCTCACCGAGTACCACATCGAAAGCCGAGATGCGGTCTGATGCAGCGATGAGGAGCCGGTCGCCATCGACCCGGTAGATCTCGCGAACCTTGCCTGATCCGAGGTGTTCCATACCCGCCACGGTGGGGAGAGTAGCTGTCAGTTCACAGTCTTCAGTTTTCAGTTTTCAGTCAGCACCGTTCTGCAACTATGAACTGTGAACTGAGAACTGTGAACCCCTTACGCTCGCGCTCGTGACAAACGCAGACCATCCCTGGGGGCCGTACCCAACGCCCTATGACGCCATTGGTGGTGAAAGGAAAATCCGGTCGATCGTCGATCGGTTCTACGACATCATCGATGCCGATGCACCGGTACTGCGCGCCATGCTGCCCAGAGACGACTCGGTGTCGCGGAACAAGCTCCACGCGTATCTCGTCGAGTGGACCGGTGGTCCGGCTCTGTTCACGCCAGAGCGCGGGCATCCCCGCATGCGGATGCGCCACGATCCGTTCCAGATCGGCGCAGACGAGGTGGAGACTTGGCTTCAGTGCTTTGCCCGCTCCCTCGACGACAACGATGTGCAGGGCCCCGTGCGAGACTTCCTCGACGAACGCGTCACCGCGTTGGCCCACCACATGCAGAACCAGGCCTGAATCAGGCGTCAGGCAGGAGTAGGTTGAGAAAGCTCGCGGGGGAGTACACGGGGATGCGGTCTGCGAGCTCGAGGAGATCGCGGTCTCCTGAGACGAGGACTGATCGTGTGTTCTCAGCCAGTGCGATCAGGTAGTTGTCATTGGCGTCAGAGGACAACACGGTGGGTGCTTGAGAGGGGTCCACGTGAACCGATGCCTCCTCAGCAAGCAGGTCGATCAACTGCGCTGCCTCTTCGGGGCGGATGCGACGCGCGAGCTTTGGGTAGTTGAGCGCTTGCTTGAGCTCCTCGAGAAGTTTGGCAGAGCACACGAGTTCGTAGGCTCCCTCGCTCCAGAGCCGGAACACGCTGGCGGGAGTGCCGCCGCGCGAGAGAGCAGCAGAGATGATCACGTTCGGATCGAGGACGGCTCTCACCGGCTGGTTCGGCGTGCAGATTCCTGGGCCTCGATGGCGAGAGCCATCGCTTCATCCTCGGGCATGTCATTGCGTGCCCACAGACGGTCCATGAGATCGAGGCCGAGTCCCTTCCGAACAGCGTCCTCGATGACTTCACTCTCTCCGCGGCCCGTACGAGCTGCGCGTATCTTTACGGCGCGGAGTACGTCTTCGTCGATCGTCAATGTGGTGCGTGTCTTGGGCATAAACACATCATAGCATCGTGATGTATCGGTGTGAAGATCCCTCTTTGTTCAGCTCAGATCGGCTGCTTGGAGTCGCTCGAACACGATGTTGGTGTTGCGGAGGGCCCGGTCAGCGGTGAAGCAGGCGGACAAGGATCCCTCGTCCAAGGGGACATCACTGTCCGCGGCGAGGTTGTCGTGGAGCGTTCCCTCGCCGTCCCAGGTCTTCATGGCGTTCCGTTGGACGATGCGGTAGGCCTCGTCTCTTGTCATACCGGTGTCCACGAGCTCGAGCATCACGGCCTGTGAGTACACAAGTCCCTGTGTCGATTCAAGGTTCGCAAGCATGCGGTCCTTGTCCACGACGAGGTTCTCGACCAAACGTCGCATACGCCGGAGCGCATAGTGTGCGAGGATCGTGGCATCAGGGAGAGCGACTCGCTCAACCGACGAGTGTGAGATGTCGCGCTCGTGCCACAACGCAACGTTCTCGAGCCCGGCAGAGGCGTAGCCGCGCAGCAACCGGGACACACCCGTGAGGTTCTCAGAGGCAATCGGGTTGCGTTTGTGGGGCATTGCCGATGAGCCCTTCTGGCCCTTCCCGAACGGCTCACGCACCTCACCCACCTCAGACCTCTGGAGATGCCTGATCTCGGTCGCAAAGCGCTCGATCGTTGAACCGATCAGCGCGATCACGGATAGGAAGTGGGCGTGTCGGTCGCGAGGGATCACCTGTGTCGACGCTGGTTCCACATCGAGTCCGAGCACACTGCATACGTAGGTCTCCACGTCCGGTGGGGTGTGGGCGTAGGTGCCGACGGCGCCCGAGATCTTGCCGTAGGACACTCCGTTGACCGCGTCGATGAGGCGCTCGTGGTCACGCTCCACCTCGAATGCCCAGTTCGCCAGCTTCAAGCCGAAGGAAGTTGGCTCAGCCCAGATGCCGTGTGTGCGCCCGATCATCACGGTATCGCGATACTCCAAGGCTCTGGCCTTGACCGTCTCGAACAGTTCGGCAACGGCTTCCAGGAGGAGCTCGCCCGACTGTTTCAGGAGGACACCCGAGGCAGTGTCGAGTACATCGGATGATGTCAACCCGTAGTGGATCCATTCACCACCCTCTCCGACAGATTCGGCAAGCAGGTCGACGAACGCAGCGACGTCATGGTTCGTGACGGCTTCTCGTTCCTTCCACTCGACGGGGTCGACCTCGGGGCTCCTGCGGGCGGAATCGGCAGCACCCTGTGGTGCGACCTCGAGCTGCGCCCAGGCTTCGACGACAAGGATCTCAACCTCTCTCCACACCTCGAGTTTTCGTTCCTCAGACCAGACGGCAGTCATCTCGGGAGTCGAGTAACGCTCGATCATCCTTTGAGACCCTCCCGATACGCAGCGAGCCTCCCGGCTAGTTCCTCGTCACCCACGGACAAGATCGATGCCGCGAGATAGCCTGCATTCGCCGAGCTATCGATGGCCACGGTCGCTACGGGGATGCCCGTCGGCATTTGTACGGTTGACCACATCGCGTCAACCCCACCCAAGCCCCCTGCCGCGATCGGGATGCCGATAACGGGCAGGGTCGTGTGTGCAGCGACCGCGCCGGCGAGGTGCGCTGCCTTGCCTGCGCCGCACACGATCACGCCGAATCCATTGGCTCGAGCGTTCGTTGTGAACTCTGCAACCTTTTCAGGAGTGCGGTGTGCAGACATCACATGTACTTCGTTCTCGATGCCGAACTCGTCGAGCACGGTGGCGCACGCATCCATCTTCGACATGTCCTTCTCGGATCCCATCAGGATCGCAACCTTCATTCTGATGTCCCTTTCTCGTCCGCAGCAATGTCGGTGCGGAACTGTTTTCCCTTGAAATCGATGTGATCGACGGCGGCGTATGCGATCTTTCTTGCATCGCCAATACTCTCGCCGAGTCCGACGACGTTGAGAACGCGGCCACCCGAGCTGACGAGTTGTCCCTCGGTTTCGCGTGTGCCGGCATGGAACACGAGAACGTTCTCAATGGGGCCGAGGCCTGAGATCGTGAGGTCCTTGACGGGTGATTCCGGGTAGCCGGGTGCCGCGAGCACGACGTCGACGGCCGCTCCGTCCGACCAGGTGACGCTCTGGCCCGTGAGGCCCTCGTTTGCCGCGGCTTTCAGCACGCTCAGGAGATCGGAGGTGATGCGTGGCATGAGGACCTCTGCTTCGGGGTCCCCAAGGCGGCAGTTGAACTCGAGAACCTTGGGACCATCAGATGTGAGCATCAACCCGACGTACAGGAACCCCGTGTAGTCGATTCCCCTCGAGGCCAGCTCCGCGAGTGTCGGCAGAGCAACGTTCACTGTTGTCCAGTCGACGAGACCGTCGTCGATGTCGGCCACCGGTGAGAAGCACCCCATACCTCCCGTGTTCGGTCCGGCGTCTCCGTCGAGCAGTCGCTTGTAGTCGCGGGCGGGTTGCAGCGGGATAGCTTCCCCGGCAGCGCAGATGTAGAAGATGGATACCTCGTCACCATCGAGGTGATCCTCGATGACGACTGAGAGTCCTGCATCACCGAACGCGCCTCCGAGACACTTGTCGACCCAAGCGGTCGCGGCATCGAGCGACTCGGTCACGAGAACCCCTTTGCCGGCAGCGAGCCCATCTGCCTTGACGACGTACGGACCGGTCGTTTCCTCGAGGTGTACAACAGCAGCTTCGCTGTCCGTGAAGGTCGCCGACGGCGCCGTTGGGACATCGGCCGATGCCATGATCTCCTTGGCAAACGACTTTGACGACTCGAGCCGTGCTGCTGCTTGGTTGGGCCCGAAGACAGGGATTCGTTCGGCGATGAGTGCATCTGCGACCCCCGCCGCGAGGGGTGCCTCTGGTCCAACGATGACAAGGCTGACATCACGTGACCGGCAGAGAGTCACCACGGCGGATGCATCGTTCGGATCCACGTCCGGCACCACATCTCCGAGTGTGCTGAGTCCTGGGTTCCCCGGGCAGGAGATGAGTCGGTCGAGCATCGGACTCTGAGCGAGCTTCCATCCAATGGCATGTTCCCTGCCACCTCCACCGAGAAGAAGGACCTGCATGTCGACTAGCCCTTCGTGAGCGTGGCCTTGCGGCCAGGGCCCACCGACACGGTCTTGATCGGCACGCCGGCGAGATCCTCGATCCGCTCGACGTAGTCCCTCGCGAGCTGCGGGAGGTCCTCGTACTTCGTCACGTCCGAGATGTTGTCGCCCCACCCCTTGTGCTCCTCGTAGACGGAGGAGCATCCATACAGCACTCGCTGCTGGCGGGGCATCTCGGTGAATGTCTCACCCTCAGCCTCGTACGCCGTCGCGATCTTGATCGTGTCGAAGTGAGAGAGTATGTCGAGTTTCGTCAGCGCGATCTCTGTGAGGCCGTTCACGCGAGCTGCGTAGCGCAGGGCCACGGCGTCGAGCCACCCACATCGTCTTCGCCTTCCTGTGACAACGCCGTACTCACCACCGATTTCGATCATGCGGTCGCCGATCTCGTTGATCTGCTCGGTCGGGAACGGGCCTGTGCCGACACGAGAGATGTACGCCTTTGCAACTCCGATGACGTTGTCGATCATCGTCGGCCCTATGCCGATACCGACGGGTGCACCGCCGGCGGTCGGGTTCGAGGAAGTGACGAACGGGTATGTGCCGTGATCGATGTCGAGGAGCGTGCCCTGCCCTCCCTCGAACAGAACATTCTTCCCGTCCTTCAGTCCCTCCCAGACGAGAAGAGAGGTGTCGGTAACGTACGGCTCGAGTCGTTCCGCATAGTCGAGGTACTCCTCTGCGATCTCTTCGAGATCGAGAGGTAGTTGGTTGTACACCTTGACGAGTTGCTGGTTCTTGGTCTTGAGGACAGCCTCGAGCTTCTCTCTGAAGATCTTTTCGTCGAAGAGGTCCTGCACCCTGATGCCTGTGCGAGAGAACTTGTCCGTATATGCAGGCCCGATGCCACGTTTGGTTGTGCCGATCATCGAGTTGCCCAAATAGCGCTCGATCACAGCATCGAGTTTGCGGTGGTAGGGCATGATGAGGTGAGCGTTGTTGGAGATCTTCACCCGCGATGGATCGATGCCCTTCTTGGTGAGTGTCTCCATCTCCTCGAAGAACCACTTCGGGTCGACAACGACGCCATTGCCGATCACCGGGGTAACTGTTGGATAGAGCACGCCTGAAGGAATGAGGCTCAGGGCGAACTTCTGGTTTCCGGTGACGATGGTGTGCCCGGCGTTGTTGCCACCTTGATAGCGGACGACAATGTCGGCTTTCTCCGACAAAAGATCCGTGATCTTTCCCTTGCCCTCATCACCCCACTGGGCACCCAGGATCACCGACGCCGGCATGCTTTCCTCCAATTCGCTGCCTTCGGGCCGAGTGTACTGGCAGACGCGTGAGCGAGGATTCTGCCGAAACGGTTGCCACCAGTGTTCAGATGTGGCTAGGTTGCAGTCATTCGATCCCAGGATCGGAGGCGGTGAGACCCCTCACCGCGCTATTCGAACAACTAAATGGAGGAGAAGTATCAGCATGCTTAAGAGACTTGCTGTGCTCTTTGCCGTTCTCGCGCTCGTGGCCGCAGCTTGCGGTTCAGCCGATAGCGGCGACACAACGACCACCGCTGGTGAAGCCCAGCCGCCTGGTCAGGAAGCTACCGGTGAAGGCACCCTGGAGACGGTGATCAGCCGCGGCACACTCAAGTGCGGCGTGTCGACCAGCGCACCGGGATTCACCGATGTCAATCCCGACGGATCCCTGTCGGGCTTCGACGTCGACTTCTGCAAGGCGATCGCTGCCGCGGCCCTTGGTGACGCCGAAGCCGTCGAGTTCCGCCAGCTCACCGCAAAGGAGCGCTTCGCAGCGCTCGAGAGCGGCGAGATCGACGTACTCGTACGGAACACAACCTGGACCCAGACACGTGACACTGACCTGGCGCAGGACTTCGTCGCAACGACGTTCTACGACGGACAGCAGATCATGGGTAACCCAGCGAACCTTGCCGGACTGACAGTCGAGGGCGGATTCGCCGATATCGATGGTGCCGTCGTCTGCACGAACGCGGGCACGACGACCGAGCAGAATATCAAGGAAGGCGCTGAGCTCGCCGGTGTAACGATCCAGCTCCAGACGGTGGAGAACTTCACCGAAGCCATGGACGGGTTCATCGCCGGTTCCTGTGACATTGTCACGACAGACGGTTCCGGCCTGTTCGGTCACCGTGCGTCGAACATCGCCGCCGGTACACCTGGTGCAGAGAATTGGGTCATCTTCCCAGAAGCCCCGATCTCCAAGGAGCCGCTTGGTCCCGTCGTCCGCCAGGGTGACTCGACCTGGTTCGACGTTGTCCAGTGGACAGTGTTCGCGACATTCGCGCTCGAGGAGTTCGGCATCACGTCGGCGAATGCCGATTCGATGAAGGGTAACCCCGGAGAAATCGGCCGCCTTCTCGGAGGAGACGGTGAGAAGCAGACGGCCATGGGGCTGCAGGCTGACGCCTTCCTCCAAGTCGCATTGCAGGTCGGTAACTACGGTGAGATCTACGATCGGAACCTCGGACCGCTCAATCTGTCCCGCGACGGTACGTTCAATGAGCAATGGTTCAATGGTGGCCTGATCTACTCACCACCATTCCGTTAAGCACTGACAACAACCACGACGGAGGGGGCACCCATTGGGTGCCCCCTCCTCGTTGTACCGAGGTCTGTGATTCTCACCAAGCGGTAGGAAAACCTCTCACATTCGTGCATTGTCATTGTCCGTCTGCCTAGGGTGCCAGCACGCGAGAGGCTTCGATCGTGATGGCGAAGCCGTGAGGAAGGCTTGGGCGTGACCGTTCAGGTACGAGAGAGTCAGAAGACGCCGTTGTGGCGCAACGCCGCGTTCCTCAAGTGGTTGGTGCAGCTGGTCGCGCTCGGCGCGGTTCTTGCGGTCTTCTTGGTTCTCGTGAACCGGGCGCTCGCGAATTTCGAAGCGAGGGGAACAGACCTCAACTGGAATTGGCTCACGGACCCTTCCGACTTCCTTGTTTTTGAGGGGATCGACCTCGACCCCGACAGCGGAATTCGAGCGCTCGCGGTCGGAGCGATCAACACACTGCGTGTCACGTTCTTCGGGATCATCGTTGCGACGCTGCTCGGCACGATCGTCGGCGTCGGTCGACTCTCGAGCAACTGGATAGTCAACAAGATCTCCACGGTCTACATCGAGACGATTCGCAACATACCGTTGCTTGTCCAGATCTTCTTCTGGCAGGCGATCGCGATCACGTTGCCCGGCCTCATCGACTCTGATATCGGCGAGTACTGGTTCAAGAGCTCGAACAAGGGTTTTGCCTTCGCGTGGTTCAGCTGGTTGACCGGGTTCCTTCCGTGGCTCGTGTTCATCGCGGCCGGCATCTTCGTGGGTGGCTACGTCGCAAAACGGAGGCTCAGGCATCAGGAGGAGACAGGGAACCCCGGTCACGGACAATCCTGGGCGCTGGCGACGCTGTTTCTGTTCACCGTGGTCGGCTGGTTTGCGTGGCCGATCCTGAGCTTCATGAAGCCGGTCTTCGGCGGCATTGCGAGCGTATTCGACTCCCTCCCGCCGATTCTTGTTCCGATCGTGATCGCCGTTCTTGCGCTCCTCGCAGCGGGATGGTGGATCAGGAACTTCTTCGAATCGAGACGCACCCCGGCCGGATTCGGGAAGCTGACAGACGACGACTGGTTCCGGGTCATCTTCACCGGGTTTACAGGCATTTTCATTGCGGTCGGGGTCTTCGTCTTCTCAGGGCTCACCATGACGACTGTTGCGGGCGAGGTGTTGTCGATCGCCGAGCTGGTTCTCAAGGGGATAGGCAACGTCTTCGATTGGCTTGCACGCGGATTCTCGTCCGAGGGAACGCAACCTCTGAACTTCTCCAAGGCATCAGTCATTCAGAGGGGCAACTTCGTCCAGTACGGCACCACCGGTGCTGTGATGACCATTCCCTTCTTTGCAGTGTGGTTCGGAGTGACGCTGTACACAGGATCGTTCATTGCCGAGATCGTTCGTGGTGGGATCCTCGCCGTGTCCAGAGGACAGACTGAAGCTGCCCAGGCGGTCGGTCTCAAGCGCTCTCAGCTCCTCCGGCTCATCATTCTGCCTCAAGCGTTCCGGATCATCCTGCCCCCCATGGGGAACCAGTATCTGAACTTGTTCAAGAACACGTCGCTGGGAACTGCGGTCGCCTTCGCCGAGATCGTCGCCGTTGGTTCGACGTTGATGAACAAGAACGGGCAGACGCTGCCGATCGTCCTCGTTTGGATGGCGTTCTTCCTCGGTGGAAGCCTGCTGATCTCAGCGATCGTCAACTACTACAACCGCAAGCTGAAGCTGGTGGAGCGATGAAATGACCCGCAAGATCATTCTCCCAGACGCTCCGGACGCCGCGGAGCTTGCACCCGAGCCGCCACCGCACGGCCCCCGTGTGTGGCTGGCGAAGAACCTGTTCTCGACACCGGCGAGTGCGGTTCTGTCTGTGGTGTTCATCGCTATCGGGTTGCTCGTGTATCGTGGGCTGCTCAGCTTCGTGTTCGCCGAGGAGCGTCGCTGGGAGGCCGTGGCGTACAACGTCAGGCTGATGATGGTATGGGCGTATCCGGACGGTCAGATGGCCCGGGTCTGGCTATCGGTTGCGATAGTCGCCGTGCTGCTTGCCGCATCGTTCGCGATCTATAGGTTCGGCGGTCAGACGTCACCACGAAATGTCGGGGCCAAGATTGCTTCACTTGGCGCCTTCATCGTGCTGGGCGGCTTCGTCGGGCCATGGGGTGTACGGTTCTCGCCCTTCGGTATCGAGTCGATGAGCGGCTTTTCGGCATGGGTCGTCGCCGGTCTGGTCATCTTCGGCATCGGCTATGCCATTCGGACCGTTCGGGGGGAGCGTGCCAAGGATGAGTCCATCCCGGTGATGGGTGTTGTCCTCGCTGGGATCGGCTTGGTCCTTGTTGCACTGTGGACAATCGTTTTGCCCAACCCGGCTCGCGATGTGGATGGCACTCAGATCACGGTGTTCGAGCCGATCGCCCAAACGACCCGCGTGCCGTGGACGGTGATCGCCCTCGCCGCGATCGCCATGTACGTCATACTTCGGCTTCTCAGGGACAGAGTCTCCGAACAGGCGGCGCGCAAGACGCTTGTCGTCCTATGGGGGCTCTCGTTCCCGGTCATCGTGCTCGTCATACTGCGTGATCCCGGATTGGACTTCAGCCGGGTGCTGACGTGGTACCTGCCGGTGGCCGTTGGTTTCGTTGTCATCGGAGGACTCATCGTGAATTTCGTCGCAAATTCGCGCGGCGAATTGGGTCGAGTTATTGCTGCCGTCCTTCTGTTGCTGTCTTTCGCTTCTTTCTTGATTCCGATGGAGTTCGTCGTCAGGTTCTCGCTCCTCGCACTTGCCCTGTTCACCCTTGCTGCCCCGACCTTCGGCGGCAAGGGTTCGACGAGACGGGCCTTCCTCGGGATCTGGGCCGGGACGGTGATCACGATCACCTACTTCGTGATGGTGATCTCGGCGCCTTCCACGGTCCAGGTCGCAGGCAACCTTTCCCCGTTCGGTGGACTGCTGCTGACGATCGTCCTGTCCGTGGTAGCGATCGTCCTGTCCTTCCCGATCGGTGTGGTTCTGGCTCTGGGCCGGACATCGACGATGCCGATCTTTCGTCTCATGTCCACGGCGTACATCGAGCTCATCCGTGGTGTTCCGCTGATCACATGGCTGATCGTCGCTTTCATCATGATGCCTGTCGCCCTGCCGACGGGAATCGAGATTGGTGGCATCGCCAGAGCCATAGGCGCCATGACGTTCTTCTCAGCCGCCTATCTCGCGGAGAACGTACGGGGCGGACTCCAGGCCCTTTCGAGAGGCCAGTATGAGGCAGCACAAGCGATGGGCCTGACGACGACGCAGACGACAGCGTTCATCGTGCTTCCGCAAGCGCTCCGTGCCGTCATTCCCGCGCTCGTGGGCCAGGTCATCGCCCTCTTCAAGGACACATCGCTCGTGACGATCGTTGGTCTTGCGGACTTCCTCCATATCGCACGGGTGATCGTGCCCGGCCAGACACAGCCGTTCAACTTCCTCGGCGTGATGAGGGAGCCCATCTTGTTCGCCGCCGTGGTGTATTGGATGTTCACGTTCACGTTCAGCCGGATCTCGCAGCGCTTGGAGAAGAAGCTCGGCGTCGGCGAGCGTTAGATCATTGGATTCATAAGGAGCTCGTATGGAGAATCAGGAGAAAGAACAAAGAACGCTCGGTGACCCGATCGTCATCACAGAGGGTGTCAAGAAGTGGTTTGGCGACTTCCAGGCGCTCAAAGGTGTGACAGCGACGGTGCGCGAGCGTGAAGTGGTTGTCGTCATCGGTCCTTCGGGTTCCGGCAAGTCGACCTACATCCGGTGCATCAACCGACTCGAGGCCCATCAGGAGGGAACGATCATCATTGATGGCACTGAGCTGACGAACGACCTCAAGAACATCGAGAAGATCCG
>CAZWMX010000017.1:14916-26073 GCA_964635205.1 uncultured Acidimicrobiaceae bacterium
TCATCATTGATGGCACTGAGCTGACGAACGACCTCAAGAACATCGAGAAGATCCGCTCCGAGGTTGGGATGGTGTTTCAGCAGTTCAACCTGTTCCCACATCTCACGGTGCTCGACAACATCACCCTTGCGCCGCAGTGGGTACGCAAAGAGCCCAAAGCTGAGGCCGTGGAATTCGCACGGGCACTCCTCGACCAGATGGGAATCCCCGAACAGGCCGAGAAATACCCGGGCCAGCTCTCCGGCGGCCAACAGCAGCGTGTCGCCATAGCGCGTTCACTTGCGATGAAGCCCAAGATCATGCTGTTCGACGAGCCGACGTCCGCGCTCGATCCTGAGATGATCAAGGAAGTACTCGACGTTATGAAGGAGCTTGCTCTTTCGGGCATGACGATGATCGTTGTGACCCACGAGATGGGCTTCGCCCGTGAAGTTGCAGACCGCGTGTTCTTCTTCGATTTCGGTACGATCGTCGAAGAGGGAACTCCAGAACACTTCTTCACGAACCCCCAGCACGACCGCACGAAGCTGTTCCTGAGCCAGATTCTGTGAGCGAAGCTCTCAGAATCTGAGAGCTTGCGGTTTACGGTTGACGGTTCACGGTTCGAAACGGGGTCCTTCCAACGGGGTGTCGTCTCTGGTATTCATGTCACGATGCAGGATTACCGAAACCTCGACGTCTGGCAGCGAGCGATGCACCCCGCAGAAATGTGCTACGCGATAACGAACGGTTTCCCCGGGCGTGAGCAGTATGGCCTCGCGTCGCAACTCCGCCGATCCGCTGTTTCGATTCCCAGCAACATCGCCGAAGGTTGTGGACGTGACTCGCCGCGCGAGTTCGCCCGCTTTCTTCGAATTGCGTACGGATCTGGCTGTGAGGTCGGAACACAGATCGAGCTTGCAGGCCGTGTCAGATTGGGAGATCCGGCGGCACTCGCGTCGGCAGCGAGCGAAACAGAACGGATACGGCGAATGCTCACCGGACTCCTGGCCAAACTCTGAACCGTGAACCGTGAACCGTGAACTGTGAACTGATCCTGGCTAGCCAGGATCAGCAAGGAACGTTCGCGTCGCATCCCACATCGCCTCGGTGCGGTCGATTCGTTCCGTCGCTTCGTGGTGGAGTTTCGTCGCCACGTGAGCCACCAGTAGCTCCGCAGCTGCGACCGCTGGTACCGAGCTGTCGAAGGGACCGATTGCAGGCACGCTGAGGTCGAGCCACGTGTCGGTGAGTCGTGCGAGGGGCGAGAGAGGGCCGTCAGTGATGGAGATGATCCTGACACTCATATCGGCGAACGCGCGAGCAGCATCGACGGCGTGCTGACGATATCGATAGAAGTCGAAGACCACGGCTACGTCCTCAGTGCCCGCTCCGGCGAGATCCGTGCCAACCGAGTGCCCTTCCACGAACCTCACGTGAGGTCTGACGATCGACAATCCGCTCACAAGGGCACTCGCTCCGGCACGTGAGGTCTCGCCGGAGACCACCCACACGGCTTCGGCTTCGGCGATGGGATCACCGAGTGCCGCGAGTTTGTCCCCCTCGATCGCATCGAAGACCGCCGCAATAGCGTCTATCAGCGCCGCTCTGGCGGCTGTGGTTGTTGGATCCCCATCGTGCCTTATCCGATCGCTTGGTCTGAACAGGCGTCGGGAGAGCCTCTTCTGGACGCTCTCCTGGAGTTCCGTGTAGCCCTCGAATCCGAGCTTGACAGCGAACCGGACGACGGATGGTCTGGAAGTGCCGACCTGGCGGGCGAGCTCGGCGACGGTTCCGAACGCCAGCAGTGTGGGATCGTCGAGGACGGCCTCGGCGATGCGTCGTTCGGTTGGTGTCAGATCATCACTCACTGCAGCGATGAGCGCCGATGGAGAACCGGCTGGAATGTCTCTGAGCATCTTGTTACACTACCACGTATCGGATATGCGTTCCGTTACAATCATCCCCCACTGGCACGAGACGAATCGAGGCTGGCGATGAGCAGAGCACCGAAGTACGTTCCGACTGCAAGGGAGCAGGCCTTCCTTGACACGGTCGAGAACCCCAAATACGACCGGCAGATCATCAACGGACTGAACCCGTTCTTCGAGGACAGAGCTCCCGCGGACATGGCTGGGTTCTACTCGAGCGACGAGATCGCTGAGCTCACCGCCCTGCGCGGAACCGAACGCGACGTCGAGAACCGGATGCCCGTCAAGATCACGCGCCACTACTTCGAATTGGCCAAGAACTCCAAGGCATTGCAGCGTCTTGTCAAGGCCAGTCCGGACGAGACACTGAATCTTCAGGGCTCAGAGGACCCGGGCTTCCAGATGGACTTCAGCCCCGTCGAGGGTCTGCTGCACAAGTATGAGATGGGATTGATGTACGTCATCTCTACGTGCTCGGCGCATTGTCGCTTCTGCTATCGCGAGGAGCTGATCAGTCGTAAAGAGATCGAGCGGCAGGACGGGACGGTCGCCAAGAAGGGACTCGCCCAGATCGGCGAGGTCACGGACTACATCCGAGCTCACAACGCTGACGTCGAGGAGAACGGCGGCCTCCACCCCGCTTCCGGCCGAGAGAAGCTCCGTGAGATCCTCCTATCCGGGGGCGACGCAATGGCGCTTCCGAACAGCAAGATCGCGGCGTGGCTCTCTGCGCTTGCAGAGTCGGGCGTCGAATCGATTCGGCTCGGCACAAAGGAGATGGCCTTCTACCCCGACCGCTTCGATGAGGCGTTCCTGTCGATGCTCGACCGTTTCCATGAGATCTACCCCGAGGTTGGATTCCGGTTGATGGTGCACTTCAACCACCCCGACGAGTTCCTCGAAAAGGGACCTGATGGGGAGTACATCGAGAACCCGAACGGCACTCTCAAGTGGGTCGCGGGCACGAAGCGAGCCATGGATGCCGTCGTGTCCCGCGGGTGGTTACAGGTCGAGAACCAGGCACCGATCATCAAAGGCATCAACGATGATCCTGATGCGCTTCGGATCATGCAGCGCGCTCTGTATCGGGTCGGTGTCGGGAACCACTACTTCTTCTGTGGAAGGGACATCGTTGCGTACCGTGCCTTCAACGTGCCGATCGAGACAGCATGGAACATCCTCAACGAGTCCCAGAAGGGACTCTCGGGAGTGGAGACCCATGCCCGTCTCTCGATCACCCACTACAAGGGCAAGACCGAGGTGGCGGCCGTCACCAGCGAGGCGATCCCCGGTGTGCCCGGCGCGGAGAACGGCGTGTTGATCTTCAAGATCCTGCGCAACGCGGCTGATGCACAAGATCGGGGCAAGGTCTGCATCGTCGGCCGAAATCCGGAAGCGATCTGGTTCGACGACTATGAGGACAGGGTCATCTTCGACGAGGCAGGTCTCTACGACTACACGCGCGTCGAGAAGGTGAGCGTGCCGGTACCGGTGACGATCGGATTGCAGGGCGGTGCTTGAACTGATGATCGACAAGAGGGTTACAGGTGTCGAGGAGGCTGTGGCCGACATCTTCGATGGTGCAACGGTCATGGTGGGTGGTTTCGGTGAAGCGGGAAGCCCCATCGAGCTGATCCATGCCCTCGTCGACCAGGGAGCAGCCGACCTGACGGTTGTCAACAACAACACGGGGAGCGGTGAGGTCGGCCTCGCGGCGCTGATCAAGGCCGGCAGAGTGTCGAAGATGATCTGTTCGTACCCTCGCACCGCGAATTCGACCGTCTTCCCTGAGCTGTATCGGAGTGGTCGGACGGCGCTTGACCTCGTACCCCAGGGAACCCTGGCAGAGCGCATCAGAGCCGGTGGGGCCGGTATCCCGGCCTTCTACACAGCAACATCGGTTGGAACCCCGCTCGAGGAGGGTAAGGAGGTCAGGACGATCGAGGGAAGGGACTACGTCCTCGAGTACGGCCTCACAGCCGACTTCGCCCTGATCAAGTGTCTGAGGGCCGACTATCACGGGAACCTGGTGTTCAACAAGACCGCACGCAACTTCGCACCGGTGATGGCAACAGCTTCCAAGACGACAATCGTCCAGACCATGGAAGTTGTCACCCCCGGCGAACTCGACCCAGAGTCCATCGTGACTCCAGGCATCTTCGTTGATCGGATCGTGACCGTTGACAACCCAGCTCTCGAGTCCGAGCTGGTCGCCAGGGGAGTGTCCTATCCGTGACTGATACAACGCCGATCGGGCTGTCGAGGGACGAGATGGCTGCAAGAGCTGCCCTCGATATTCCCGACGGGTCCTATGTGAACCTCGGAATCGGGATTCCCGAGAAGGTGGCTGCCTACGTGCCCGAGGGGCGCGAGGTGATCTATCACACCGAGAACGGCCTTCTGGGCATGGGCCCGGCTCCGGTGGAGGGAACGGGGGATCCCGAGTTGATCAACGCAGGGAAACGAAGGGTCACAGCCGTCCCGGGTGCCTCCTTTTTCCACCATGCAGACAGTTTCGTGATGATCCGTGGCGGTCACATCGACCTGTGCGTGCTTGGGGCTCTCCAGGTTGCCCAGAATGGAGATCTTGCCAACTGGTCCACTGGAGCGCCAGATGCCATTCCGGCGGTTGGCGGCGCGATGGATCTTGTTGCGGGGGTGAATACGATCTATGTCATCACACAGCACACCACCAGGACGGGCGAGCCGAAACTGGTCGAGTCCTGTACCTATCCCTTGACGAGCCGGGGTGTGGTTGATCGTATCTACACCGATCTGGCTGTGATCGACGTCACCGATGAGGGCTTCCAGGTGGTCGAACTCTCCCCAGGGGTGGAGTTCGAGTACGTCGAGGAGCGCACAGCAGGCGAGCTTCTCCCGATTCCAGATGCATTACGCGAGGTGAAATGATGCCAGAGGGACCCAACGTCTCACAGTCGCTGAGCGCCTCGTTGTATGAGCGAGCGATGGAAGTGCTCCCCGGGGGAGTGAGTCGTAACACGGTGTTGCGCAAACCACATCCCCTGTACGCCGACCACGCCTCGGGCTGTCGTGTCACCGACGTCGAGGGTGTCGAACGAATCGACTTCGCGAACAACATGGCGTCTCTTATCCACGGACACGCCCACCCGGCCATCGTCGAGGCAGTGACCGAGCAGCTCGGACGGGGTACCGCGTTTACCTTGGCAACCGAGATCGAGATCCGGTTCGCCGAGCATCTCGTCGGTCGTAGCGACGGATTCGACAAGCTGCGATTCGTCAACTCCGGCACCGAAGCGGTGATGGGGATGCTGAAGGCAGCAAGAGCGTTTACCGGTCGTCACAAGATCGCAAAGGTCGAAGGGTCCTATCACGGGCTCTACGACTACGCAGAGATCTCCCAGACGGCCGACCCGTCCAACTGGGGGGCTGCCGCGAGTCCTGTGGCGGTGCCGGTCGCGTTTGGCACGCCGCCGGCGGTGCTTACGGACGTTGTTGTTATTCCGTTCAACGATCCGGAACGGGCGATCGCGATCCTCGACAGGCACAGGGGATCGCTTGCCGGCGTCCTCCTGGACCCACTTCCGCACCGTGTCGGCGTGATTCCGGCGTCACTCGAGTTCGTTGAGGCACTCGCGGAGTGGACTCACGACGATGGTTCGCTTCTGCTGTTCGATGAGGTCATCACATTCCGTTCCGAGTACGGGGGCGCCCAGGAGTGGTACGACGTCGGCCCCGACCTCACCGCTATGGGCAAGATGATTGGAGGCGGGTTTCCCGTAGGGGCGATTGCGGGGCGGGCCGACGTCATGGATGTGATGAATCCGCTTGCCGAAACCCTTCTGTTCCCGCATTCGGGGACGTTCTCTGCAAACCCGGTCACGATGACAGCCGGCCTGGTGGCCATGGAGATGTACGACAGGGATGCGGTGGATCGGGTCAACCGGCTCGCCAGGCGGGCCAGGGAGGGCATCGAGGCAGCGATCAAGGAATCCGGAGCCTCTGCGTGCGTCACCGGTGGCGGTTCGATGTTCAGAGTGCACATGAAGGACACGCCGCCAACGAACTACCGTGAGGCGTTCGTGACGCCGGACGAGTCCCGCCGTCTGAGCCTCCTTCTCGACCATCTTTTCGGCGCAGGTTTCCTGATGATCAACACCTGCTCCGCGACCACCTCGACCGCCATGGGCGAAGAGGAGATCGACGCTCTCGTGGCCGCCATGGCCGAGGGCCTCGCTGCTCTTGGGTCTCTCCCTTGACGGGAGAGACGCGGCGCCGGAGGCGGCGCAGAGAGGGTGACTACTCACCTGATCTTCTTGTACAACTCAACGAGAGCCATCAGGACCAGGGCACCACCTATGGCGATGGCGAAGTGGGCTGCGTCGAGAGCGACCGTGCCGAATACACGCTGGAAGAAGGGCACGTAGAGGATCCCAAGATGGGCGGTGACACCAATCGCCACAGCCCCAAGCATCGCCTTGTTCGAGGCAAGGCCGGTGCTGAACAGTGATCGTTTCTCGGACCGGACCTCGAGTGCGAGGCCGAGTTGGGCGAAGATCAACACGGTGAACAACACGGACTGCCACGCCGGATCGTCTGCATTCCACATCCACCACCCGACACCAAGGGTGATCACAGACATCGCGAGGCCGAATAGACCGATGAACAGTGTTGTGCCTCCACCGAAGATCGTTTCCGTAGCCGAACGAGGTGGTCGTTCCATTACGTCGTCCTCGGCCGGTTCGATACCGAGGGCGAGAGCGGGAAGGCCGTCTGTGACGAGGTTCATCCACAGGATCTGGAGCGGCAACAAAGGCAGAGGCATGCCGAGGAACGGGCCGATCACCATGACGAGGATCTCGGACGTGTTGCAGGTCAGCAGGTACTTGATGAACTTGCGGATGTTGTCATAGATCACCCTGCCCTCTTCGACCGCGGCAACGATGGTGGAATAGTTGTCATCGAGCAGGACGATGTCGGCTGCCTGCTTGGAAACGTCCGTACCGGTGATACCCATGGAGACGCCGATGTCGGCCTTCTTGAGCGCAGGCGCATCGTTGACGCCATCACCCGTCATCGCAACCAGGTCGCCCTCGTCCTGGAGGGCAGCGATGAGCTTGAGCTTGTGCTCGGGCGATACGCGTGCAAAGACATCGACAGATCTCGCCGCTTCGGCAAGCTCGCTGTCACTCATCATGTCGAGTTCGGGTCCGATGACGACCCGGTCACCGTCGGTGATGCCGATCTCTTGGGCGATGTGACGTGCCGTGAGCGGGTGATCACCCGTGATCATCACCGGCCTGATACCCGCGGCCAGAGATCTCTCAACCGCACCAGGAACGGCTTCGCGGGGTGGATCGATGAGCCCGAACATCCCGACGAAGATGAGGTCGTTCTCGATGTCGGGGTCGCCATCGACATAGTCATGGACTGGCTTCACAGCCAGACCGAGGACCCGCATCCCAGATCCGGCAAGGGCCTCCTCGGCTTCCATGATCCGAGCGGTCTCCGAAAGGCTGAGGGGAGCTGCTTCTTCTCCCGTCCACACGCGATCGGCCCGCTCGACCAGTCCGGCTATGGCGCCCTTCGTGAATGCCACGAACGCCGGCAGGTCAGCGTCTTGGAGCACCGCAGAGAGCTCACTGAGACTCGGTGGCACGGCCGACACATCCGACGGAAGCCGGTGGATCGTCGTCATACGTTTCCGATCGGAGTCGAAAGGGACTTCTCCGACTCTGGGGAGCGCAGCCTCGAGCTCATCCTTGAGAAGTCCGACGTTCGCACCTGCGACAACGAGTGCTCCCTCGGTCGGGTCTCCGATCGCCTTGTAGCCAGACTCGCCGCTGGTGAGCGCAGCATCATTGCAGAGGGCGCCGGTCATGATCGCGAGCTCGATCGTTGGACGAACGGTTTCGGGGGGTTCATCCTCGAGAAAGAGGTGGTGGTTCGCCACGTCGAGCACCACCGCAGTCATGCGATTCTCAGTCAGCGTGCCCGTCTTGTCCGTGCAGATGACGTTCACCGATCCAAGCGTCTCGACCGCAGGAAGGCTGCGGATCAATGCCCGACGTTTGAGCATCCGCTGGGCGCCGAGCGACAGGGCAATCGTGACGACTGCAGGCATTGCCTCTGGTATGGCGGCGACCGCGAGGCTCACAGAAGTGAGGAGAAGAGTTTCGGTGTCATCGCCACGAAACAGCCCAAGAACGAAGATGATGACAACGAGCACAGAGGCCGCAGCGGCGAGGACCTTGCCGAGACTGTCGAGCCTGCGCTGGAGAGGTGTCCTTTCCTCTTGAACGGACTGCATCATCGAGGCGATCTTCCCGATCTCGGTTGTCATCCCTGTGTCGGTTATGAGCAGTTCGCCGCGGCCCATCGTGACCGTGGTCCCCGAGTAGGCCATGTTGCGTCGTTCGGCGAGAGCCCTGGTGGACTCGAGGGTCATCTCTGCTCGCTTCGTGACCGGTTCAGATTCACCGGTGAGTGGCGCTTCCTCGATCCGAAGGTTCGCCGAGTCGACCAGCCTTCCGTCTGCCGGCACGATGTTGCCGGTCTCGAGCAGCACGCGATCGCCTGGAACAAGGTCTGCGGAAGGGATCTGCGTGACCGCTGCTCCCCTCCTCACCGTCACAGCGGGCACGGCCATCTGCTGGAGGGCGGCCATCGCCTCCTCTGCCTTGTTCTCCTGCACGTAGCCCATTGCCCCGTTCAGGATCACGATGGCCAGGATCGCTACCGCCTCGATCCAATCACCAAGGATGAGTGAGATGAGGGCTGCCGCGAGCAGCACGTAGGTGAGGACCGCTCTGAATTGGGCGATCAGGATCTGGAGTTTCGTGCGGCCCGCCTCATCTTCGATCTCGTTCGGTCCGAATCGGGTGAGTCGCGCTTGAGCCTCCGTCGGTGTGAGCCCATCCATCGGTGATTCGAGGAGCCGTGTCGCCTCGTCCGGCGTGATCAGCGACCAGTCCAGGTCCTCGATATCCATGACGCAGCCTCCCTGTGGGCCTCATCCCTTGTCGAGTTCGTCCCATCGGTCGCCTTCAGCGAGATCGATGATCGTCCACGCCATGGCGAGTGCACCGTCCGATATCGCTTGTTCCCCGTCGTCGGTGAGCGTATGTGCGGCAAACTCCTTCTGATGGTTCACGATCGGGTAGCAGTGGAGATCGAGCATGGGGTGGATCGACGGTACCTCGTGAGACACGTTTCCCATGTCCGTCGAACCAGACGTCTCCGGAGGAAGGTCTGCAACGCGGTTCATCTTCCTGCCGGCGCGCTCGGAGTTCTCCTGGTAGAGGTCGACGAGCACAGGATTGGAGACAAGGTCTTTGTAACGGTGGCCCATCTCGCCGACCTCGAGCCTGCACCCGGTCGCCAGGGCGGCTGCTTCGAAGCATTGTTTCACCTTCGGGAAGATCTCATCGAGGCGCTCGTCCGAAGCCGCACGCACATACCAGCTCATTGCGGTGTGGCCGGGGATGATGTTCGGTGCTGCACCTCCGTGGGTGATGATGCCGTGGACCCTGTCTGAGTCCTTGAGCTGTTGGCGGAGGGTCGACACGTTCACGTATGCCTGAACTGCGGCGTCGAGCGCATTGATGCCGAGGTCGGGTGCGCCGGATGCATGTGTTTCATGTCCGAAGAACTCGATGTCGATGTGGGCAACAGCGAGAAACTCGGGATCGACGAGATCCTTCGTGGCGGGATGAACCATCATTGCCGCGGCAGCACCTTCATAGGCACCGGCTCTGATGAGGTCGACCTTTCCTCCGAAGGCTTCCTCAGCGGGTGTCCCGAGAATCGTCAACCGTATTGCGAGGTCATCAACCATGGGGGCAAGAGCGACGCCTGCACCGATGCTTGCAGCCCCGATGATGTTGTGCCCACATGCGTGGCCGACCTCGGGGAGCGCGTCCATCTCTGCACAGACGATCACCTTGGGGCCCGACGTACCGATCCGTGCGGCGAACGCCGTATCGATACCGTACGCGGGGTACTCAACGTCGAAGCCAGCTTCGGAAAGTATGTCGACCATGCGCCGTGATGTGTTGTACTCGACGTATCCGGTTTCCGGGTTGTCGTACATCCACTGCGACAGTGCTTGAAGGTCGGCTTCCTTGTTCGAGAAGTTGCGCTCTGCTCGTTGTTTCGCGTCCACATTCACCTCATTGTTCGAAGCGCTGACCCTCGTGCCCGGCAGTACATCAGGAAGACCTCAGGCTACAGCTGCGCCCATACCTGCGTTCATCGTGTCTGACAGCGTACATTTTTCCACGCGCCGTAGCATGGGGCACTCAAGGAGTCCCAGGAAGGTACGCATGAACCTGATCGCCGCCATTTCGTCACCGACTCAGAACGTTCTGGAGATCGGCCCGTTGACGATCTTTTACTACGGCATCCTCATCGCCATAGGTGCCATCATCGCGATCATCGTGTCGCGCAAGCGGTACGAGCGATTCGGTGGAAGCGGTGAGTTCTTCGAAGCGGTCGCCATCTGGGCTGTCATCATCGGGTTCCTCGGAGCCCGGGCCGGATATGTGGTCACACACACCGCCCGATTCGTCGAGCGACCATACGCGGTGCTCTTCATATGGGAAGGCGGCCTTGCGTTGTACGGCGGGTTGTTCTTCGGAGCGCTGACCGTCATCTACCTCGTTCACAAGCGCAATGGAGACCTCTTCGCGTTCGGTGATGCAGTTGCTGTTGGTCTTCCTCTGGCCCAGGCGTTGGGCAGGTGGGGTAACTTCTTCAACCAGGAACTCTTCGGAACACCGTCCGACCTGCCCTGGGCGATCATCATCGACCCTGCCAACCGGCCACCACAGTTTGCGGAATTCGAGACCTTTCATCCGACGTTCCTCTACGAATCGGTGTGGAATGCACTGATCCTGGTTCCCGTCATCTTGTGGCTCGAGAAGAAGGGCAAGCTCGCAAAGGGTGCCTCCATTGGTGTCTACATAGCGATGTATGCGTTCATTCGATTCTGGTTGGAGCTGCTGCGGACAGACACGACTTTCCGCTTGTTCGGCATCAGCCGTAACGGGTGGGTGTCGGTTGGTGCCTTCATTCTCGGTGTGGCCTGGATCTGGTGGACGCAGAAGCGGGCAGAGAAGCGCACGCTGGTTGGGGAGCCCTTCTTGTTCTCCCTTCAGCCGGCGACAGCGACTGACGACTCCGACGAGTAGCCCGTCTTCGGTCGTATTACGTACTACGTACTACGTAATACGCCGGAACACGGAGGCTCATGCCTCTGTGTTCGGCT
>CAZWMX010000018.1:0-6712 GCA_964635205.1 uncultured Acidimicrobiaceae bacterium
TGTGGGAGGTGTTCGTTCGAGCCAAGAGGGGTCTGAGCCACACCCATGTCGGGTCTTTGCACGCCCCTGACGCAGAGACTGCCATCCAGAACGCCCGTGACGGCTACACCCGTCGTGCCGAAGGGGTGAGCGTGTGGGTGGTTCCCTCGACCGAGATCGTCGCGTCTGACGACGCAGACTCGATGTTCGAACCGTTCGAGCACGTGCCGTACCGGCACCCGACGTTCTACGAGATCCCGGATGAGGTCGGCCAGCTGTGAACAGGGTTACGACAACGAATCCTCTCGCCACCTACATCGTCCGCCATTGCGATGACAATGTGGTGATCGGCCAGCGTCTCGCCGAATACGTGTCGCGCGCTCCCCAACTCGAAGAGGACCTTGCAGTGTCGAACCTTGCATTGGACCACATCGGCGTTGCGGACCACTTGTTCAACTACGCCGCAAAGATCGAAGGTATGGATCGCACCGGTGATGATCTTGCAATGTTCCGAGCGGAACGTGAGTACACGAATCTGCTTCTTGTCGAACAGCCGCAACACGGCTTCGACGATGTGATGGCGCGCCAGTTTCTCTTCGATGCCTATCAGCTCCCTCTCTGGAAGGCGCTGTCGGACTCGACCGATGACACGATTTCGGGGATAGCCCAACGGGCAGCGAAGGAATCGACGTACCACCTTCGCCATTCATCCGGATGGGTGATCCGGCTCGGTGACGGCACCGATGAGAGCCACGACCGAATGCAGAAGGCGATCGACCGTATGTGGTGTTTCACCGCTGAGATGTTCGAAGCTGACGATCTGGACGCAGAGATGGCAGCTCGGTGCGTCGGTGTCGACCCGTCGACCCTCTCAGATGCGTGGGAGTCCAAAGTCGATGCCGTACTCGAGGAGGCAACACTCACTCGTCCAGCGGATCCGTTCCAGACATCGGGCGGGCGCGCAGGAATACATACCGAGCACCTCGGCCCGATGCTTGCCGAGATGCAGTGGCTTCAACGCGCCAATCCGGGATTGTCGTGGTGATCACCGAGACTTCGCGTGTCGAGCGCGCGCGTGATTTGCTCGACCGCGTCGTCGACCCGGATATCCCATTCCTGACGATTTCGGACATAGCGATCCTGCGTGGCGTCGAGATCAACGATTCGGGAGCCGTGACGGTCACGATCACCCCGACGTACTCAGGATGCCCCGCAATGGGAACGATCACGTCCGACATCCACACAGTTCTCGCCGAAGGCGGATTCGAGGATGTCACCGTTGACACGGTGTATTCACCTGCGTGGACGACGGAGTGGATGTCAGACGAGGCAAAGCGGAAACTTGCGATGAACCGCATCGCACCGCCGGATTCGGTGCTCTCCGTGGTCCCTGAGGTGTTGTGCCCGTTGTGCTCATCCGGCAAGATCAACACCGTTTCCGAGTTCGGTTCGACCGCATGCAAGTCGCTCATGGTCTGCACCGACTGTGGTGAACCCTTCGACTACTTCAAGGCGATCTGATGCAGGCCGCAAAGTTCCACAAGCTCACCGTCGCGTCCGTTGACACGGTCACGGACGAGTCCGTCCGGGTGACGTTCGACGTACCTCAACGACTGGAAGCGACCTTCGCACACATTCCCGGACAGCATGTCATTGTCAGGGCGACGATCGGTGGCGAGACGGTCCGGAGAAGTTACTCGATCTGCTCCCGGGCAGGATCGAGGTCGCTACAGGTCGGCATCAAGCACCTTCGCGGTGGTGTGTTCTCGTCGTTCGCGAACACTGAGCTGGAGGCAGGGGATGTAATCGAGGTCACCCCCCCGACCGGTGAGTTCACCGTCACCACAGATCCAGGGAACAAGCGCCACTACGTCGCGATTGTTGCCGGCAGCGGCATCACGCCCGTCCTGTCGATGATCGAATCTGTTCTCGCGGATGAGCCCGAGAGCCGGTTCACCCTTGTATACGGCAACAAGGATGGGCGCTCGGTCATGTTCCTCGACGACCTCGACAGATTGAAGAACCACCACCCTGGGCGATTTGTGCTCTTCAACATCCTGAGTCGTGAATCCAATGTGATACCTGTGTTCGAGGGCAGACTCGACGAGGGCAAGCTCGTTCAGTTGCTCACAACAGTCGTCGACGCAGCCTCGGCGACTGATTGGTACCTCTGCGGGCCCGCAGGCGTGGTTGAAGCCGCTCGTTCCGTATTGGCTCGCGGCGGTGTACCGCCGGACAAGATCCGCGACGAGCTCTTCTATGCGGGAGGCGATGCGCCGCCCCGCGTCGCCGTCGACGACGAGGTCGGGTCGACGGTCAAGGTCACGATCGATGGACGGACGTCGAAACTGGTTGTCGACCCGGAGGGTGCTCCGATCCTTGATCATGTTCTCGCCATTCGCCCAGAGGCTCCCTTCTCATGTCGCAGCGGGGCGTGCGCCTCGTGTCGTGCCCAGGTGACGACCGGTGAGGTTCGCATGGACCGGAACTGGGCGCTTGAAGAATCTGAGGTGGCCGCAGGCCAGATCCTGACATGCCAGTCGCATCCGGTGAGCGACATCGTCGAGCTGACGTACGACGTATGACCAGACTCAACCGGGATGACATCGTTGCCGGGGCAGGGAGGCGGTTCGCTACCCATGGTTACCACGGCACGTCGATGCGCGACCTCGGTGACGATCTCGGCATCCTCGGCTCGTCGTTGTACAGCCACGTCGGCGGGAAACAAGAGCTTCTCGTGGCCGTGGTCGAGCGTGGAGCCGCGTTCTTCGAACAGGCCGCGGTTGGTGCGCTTGCAATGGCCACCTCTCCCAACGAACGGATGCGTGGCCTCATTGCCGGTCACATCGGTGTTCTCCTCGATCATCGTCCAGAGGCTCGGACCTACCTGACAGAGGTTGACTTCCTCGACGACAAGGAGCGTCGCCGCGTCAACGATATGAGGGATCGCTACGAGGAGGCCTTTCGGTCGACCATCGCCGACGGGATCAGCCAGGATGTCTTTCGGTCGGACTGCGACCCGGGACTTTCGGCGATCTACGTTCTGTCGATTCTCAACGCACTCGACCGGTGGTATGACGAGAAGGGGCGGCTGAGTCGCGATGAAATCGCCGAGGACATCCACCGATTCGTCATCTCAGGCCTGAGTTAGTGCCGGTCGCGGCTCTAACCCGCCGCGTGGTGAGTCTCTGTCGTGACTGCCTCATCTCGCAGGTCGATGACCAGATCGGAATCTGAGCGGGCGATCGCTGCCGCTGATGTGAGATCGTCCAGGTCGACGCTTCCGGCACGTGCATCCTCGAGAATGCGTCGAATCTCAGCAAGCTGTGCTTCCATCGAGGCCCGGATGAATTCCGTTTCCTCGCGCATCGAGTTCGCGTCCATACGTGCCTTGTCCAGCACCCGGTCGGCCTCAGCCTGGGTCATAGCCGCGGCCTCCTCACCCCTGCGCACGATCGCCGCGGCGTCGTTCTCGGCTGCACGTCGAAGCTGTTCGACACCATCGAGTCGCAGGGAGGCAGCGGTTTCTGCTTCCGATATGATCGCCGTTGCCTTGGCGGCAGCGTCGGCGAGTTTGGGCGAACCGTCCATCGATGCTGAGTGACGGGCGACTGTCATCGCCTCGGCTTTGGCTTCCTCGATGATCTTGCGTCTCGCCTCGGTTGCCTCCTGCAACAAGACGTCGATGCTTGCTCTCAGCGCGGCAAGTTCTTCCTCGCTCTTTTCGGCGCGAACCTCCGCGATGCGAAGCCTCTCCTCAAGAGCGCCTGTGCGTGTGGCACACTCGGTCATGAAGATGTCGACTTCTCCTCGGTCGTAACCGCGCAATGCGGTTGTGAAGTACTTTTCCTGAATCTGGTGGCTCCATGCTTCCATTGTCACCTCCGTTGCCCCACTTGCATCATACGCCTTCCAGTCCGTATCAGAGCAACCATCGGGAATGGCGGGTCATCTCAGTCCGTTGTTCACGACAGCACGGAAGGGACCCAATGGAACCGTATGACATCGCATCGCTCATACTCCGTCTTGTGCTTGGGGGCGTAATGCTCGCCCACGGTGTCAAGCACGCGAGAGGAAGGACGAAGACGACCAACTGGTTTGGGTCGATCGGCTTCAAGGTTCCTGGTCTCCAGTGGTTCGCTTCAACCGCCACGGAGGTCGGCGTCGGCGTGCTGTTGATCGCAGGTCTCCTCACCACAGCTGCGGTTGCTGGAGTTATCGGTGTGATGACCGTTGCGTTCGTATCAGTCCACCGATCTGTGGGGTTCTGGATCACAGCACGACCGGACGAAGGCTGGGAGTATGTCATGACGCTCGGAGCGGCGGCTGCAGCCTTGGCGATCGCTGGTCCGGGAGCGGTCTCGATCGACGCCGCACTGGGTCTGGATACGGCGCTGAACGGCTGGGTCGGAGCCGGAGCGGTGCTCGTTGGAGTCCTCGCAGCCGGTGCCCAACTCGCTACGTTCTATAGACCCGTGCGAACAGAGCAGACAACACAGGTATCGGCTTCCTGACGCCTGAAACCTGATGCCTGAAACCTGATCTACTACTCCTTGTTCGTCCCGTAGATCATGTTTCGCAAGCGGTTCTCGACTGTCTCGGCATCGTCGTGGTTCGTCTCGCGCGAAAGCACGTTGCGCATGCGACTGCTGACAGCTTCCTCATGAGCGCGATCCTCGCGCTTGGATGCTGGGGTGCCCTTCCTGAACAACTTCATGTTCGTCTATCGGCGCGCAGGATGTGTTTCTTGAGCAGCGGTCTACGATTCGTATCCGACGCAAGAGCCGCCTGACTGCAGGTGTGGATGAGGGAAGGTCCTACCTTGAGCAAGAGAACCGCCGTTGCTGCCGCCGGAGCCGTCGCAGCAGTGGGTGTCGCAGTCGGATGGAGAGTGGCCGGGGCGCGGTCCGGCACGGGGGGTTCGACCGGACACGCTCCACGAGATTCCCTGATCGTCGATGATGTAGACGGTGGTCGATTCATAGCATCTCTGTCCGAGGCGATCACCTTCCGGACAGTGGTCCTGGACAACGGAACATATGATTCCGAGGCGTTCGATGCTCTCGGAGCCATGTTGACGCGGCGGTATCCGCTTGTGCACGAGGAACTACTGAGAGAGACGTTCGAGGGGCACGGTCTGCTGTACACGTGGCAGGGGGCAGACCCGCGGCTGGATCCCATCGTTCTCATGGCTCACCACGATGTCGTGCCGGTTGAGAGGGGCGCCGAGGACGACTGGGTGGCTGCCCCGTTCACCGGATCTGTGGTTGACGGAAGGCTCTATGGGCGCGGAGCGCTGGACTGCAAGGGTCCCTTGATCGCCATCTTCGAGGCGATCGAGCATCTGCTCGAGCGCGACGAGACTCCTGATCGAACTGTTCATGTCGTTTCCGGTCACGATGAGGAGATAGGCGGTGCACGAGGGTCGAAGGTGATCGCAGCTGAGATGCACGTGAGAGGGATCACACCGTGGTTCGTCGTGGACGAGGGCGGTGTTGTGGCCGATGGGATTCTTCCTGCTATCGAGGCACCGGTCGCGCTGATAGGCATCTCGGAGAAGGGGTTCATGAACGTGCGCCTCACGGCTCGCGGCGAGGGAGGCCACTCGTCGGTGCCTCCATCTGGCTCCGCGATCGTGAAACTCGCCGAAGCCATCTCGAGGCTCGACGCCAATCCGGTCTCCGCAAAGATCGACGCCATCACGCCGATGCTGAGTGCGTTGTCCGAATACCTTCCAGCTGTTCTCGGTGTGCTCGCATCGAAGCCTTCGATGTTGGCGCCGCTGCTGTCCCGTGCCTTCGCCAGAGACGAGCGAATGAACGCGCTCCAGCGAACCACGATGATCCCGACCATGATCGAAGGTGGCATCAAGACGAACGTGGTGCCACAGGCGGCTTCTGTGATCGTCAACGTCCGAATCATCCCTGGTGATACATCGACATCCGTTCTTGATCATGTACGAGGCGTGGTGGGAGTTGGCATCGAGGTTGAGGTGCTTCCGGAGTTCCTGAAGGAACCGAGCCGGTTCTCGAGCATCGAATCTGAGGCATGGGACACCGTGACCGGTGTGGTGCGAGACGTGTTCCCCGAGGCGATCGTGGCGCCGTACGTGCTGACAGCGGGAACCGATTCGCGGTTCTTCGAGCCATTCGCCGGCGACGTCTATCGATTCTCGCCCTTCGTGCTAGGCAACGACGGTCTGGCAGGCCTCCACGGCACGAATGAGTTCGTGCGTGTCGAGGATGCCCAGCGCGCAGTGACCTTCTTCGTCAGGCTTATCGCTGTGGCAGCCAGGACGGGCGATTCACCCTGAGGAATTCCTTGAAGCGTGTCACAAGGGTTTCCGGCTCAGCTTTTACCGGTGTCGGAAGAGATGAACGGCCGTATTCGATTGCTCGATAGTTCCTGAGGCGGGGCAGTGACCTACCGCTCCTCTGATAGAACGATGGAGTGTCTGCTGTTGGAAGCGGTATCACGTCTGCGAGCGCTTCGGCAGCACGCAACTCGATGACCACTTCCGTTTGATGGATTGATGTCATGGGTCGTCTCCGTGTCCGTGCCTTCCCTGACCCCCGATGCCCAACACCAAGGTACTTGCTCGGACTCCGTGCGCAAGGGTAGTTTCGTTGCCTTCTGTCGTGACTAGTCACGACAGAAGGCAGATTGCTCGGCTCGGCGTCTCGAACTACCAGAAGGGTTTGAATCTGTCGTCTGTCGTCTGTCGTCTGTCGTC
>CAZWMX010000018.1:6812-26019 GCA_964635205.1 uncultured Acidimicrobiaceae bacterium
TCTGTCGTCTGTCGTCTGTCGTCTGTCGTCCGAGTACGCTGGCATGCCCGAGGAGGTCGCTCATGCACAAGAACGCGGTGAACATCAAGGGTCTGGACATGGCGTATGTGGATGTCGGGGAGGGAGATCCCATCGTGTTCCTGCACGGGAACCCGACGTCGTCCTATCTGTGGCGCAACGTGATTCCCCATCTATCAGGCGGGTATCGCTGTGTCGCGCCGGATCTCCTTGGTATGGGTGACTCCGGCAAGTTGCCCGACAGTGGACCTGACTCGTACCGATTCGTTGAGCACCGCGAGTATCTCGATGGTCTGCTCGACTCGCTGGATCTGGGCAACCAGGTCACGTTTGTTGTGCACGACTGGGGATCGGCTCTCGGATTCGACTGGGCGAACCGAAACCGAAGCCGAATCAAGGCCATTGCCTACATGGAAGCGATCGTGCAACCGGTGCCATGGGCGGACTGGCCGGAGGAAGCCAAACCGATCTTCGAGGCGATGCGGGGCGATGCCGGAGAGACACTCATTCTCGAGAAGAACATCTTCGTTGAGAACATCCTGCCTGCTTCGATCCTTCGGGACTTGACGGATCCAGAGATGGATGAATACCGTCGTCCGTACCTCGAGGCTGGGGAATCGCGGCGCCCGACCCTGACCTGGCCACGTCAGATTCCGATCGACGGATTACCTACCGACGTGCACGAGATCGTGTCGAGTTACGCCGAGTGGATGGGCGCGAACGAGATCCCCAAGCTGTTCATCAACGCCGAGCCGGGAAGCATTCTGCGTGGTGGACCTCGTCGGTTCTGTCGCACATGGAGGAATCAGACCGAAGTCACTGTGGCAGGAAGTCACTTCATACAGGAGGACTCACCGGATGAGATCGGTCGAGCGATCAGGCACTGGCGGGATGCACTGGTTTGATCTCTCCAGCGGAGAACAGAAACCGAGATTCTGAACTGTGAACTCCTCATGACCATACTTGCGGGCATGAGGACGCCTCCATGATTCGAAATGTGACCAGCGCCGTGCTGCTTGACGCCGAGTTCTACAAAAAGGTCGCATCCGAACGTGCACTGCTCAGACAGGCTGCCGCCGTGGTTGTTCTCGCCAACCTGCTCGGGGGCGTCGGCGCGGCTCTTGCGACGGATTCGAATGTCTTCGCGGGTGCGGCGATCGGTGTCACGACAGGGCTCGTGGGATGGTTGGTGTGGTCCGGAGTTGCGTATGTCGTTGGTGTCCATGTGTTCAGTGGAGACGCTGATTACCCGGAGATGCTGCGGGTGATCGGGTTTGCCTACGCACCGCTCGCGATCGGGGTCATCCCGTGGCTTGGATTCGTCGGTGCAGCGTGGGCACTCTTCGCTGCAGTGGTTGCCATCCGTGAGAGCATGGAGTTTTCGACACAGCGATCCATCGCCACGACCGCCCTCGGATGGGCGGCCTGGTTGGGTCTCGCCGTATTGTTGAACGGGGTGTTGGGGTGGGATTTCCTGACCGCGTGGCCCATCTGACGACACATCGGGATCATGCCCGTGTTTCGCCGCGGCGTCCGGTCTGCCAGTCCCGGCGCCAGCTCTTGTTTGCTCTCCAGAACAACCAGGATGCCATCCCGATGGGGATCGGTGGGAGCAGGCTGAGTGCACGGAAGAGCAACACACCGGCAGAGATCAGGGCGGGGTCAGCCGGGACGCCAGGGTTCGTTGTCTGCCAGCCGAGCGTGAGCAGTCCGATCCAACCGAGGTCGACGAGTCCGAGACCGCCGGGACTCACCGGGATCATCACCAAGAATCGGCCGAGGGCGAATGCAAGTACCACCCAGGCGATCGAGATTTGGCTGGGGGAGATGCCAACCGAGTAGATGCTGACTGCGAAGAGGGTCGCCAATGCAGCGTGGTTCCCGATCGATGCGATGGTCAGGCGCAGCGCCCTGCTCTGCACGATGCTGTTCAGGTCGGTTCGGAACTGCATCACGGCGGCTTCGATGTCGGGTTTGTCCCGCTTGATGAGACGGAACGCGCGGGCGGCAATTCGGTCGGTCCACCGAGCGAACCTCCTGGCATCCTCGTCGCGGCCGAGAATCTTCTTGAGTACGAAGACCATCACCGCTACCGCGACGATTCCCCCGATCGACACGAGCCACATCCATCCGAGCGCTTCTCCCGTCAGCGCTACCGCGAAGACGGCGAGGACGGGCAGTGCGATCCGGAGCAGCCAGTCCCAGACTCCGGCTCCGAGCATCCCTGCCGAGATACTCGCCGGAGTGAACCCCCATGACATGTACATCGTGTAGTTGACGGGAAGAGCGAGAGCGCCGCCGGAGGGAACGGAGTTCGTGATGGCGGTTCCCGTCATGTGGTTGACGAAGGCCTCCCGGAGGCGGAGGGTAACCAGTGCCTCGACAAGCACGATCGGGTAGGCCATGAGGAAAGCGACGGAAACCAGGGCGAGCAAGGCCCAATCACCGACGCCGATCGCTCCGATGTACTCGAGTATCGATCGGTAGTCGGCGAGCTGTGGAAGAACGAAGCCGAACACAACGACCAACACGAGCACGGTGACCCCGATCGAGATCGTCTGCTTCCACCACGGCCTGTGCGGTCTCTCCGGGACGTGCCCGTCGAACTCGTCGACGCTCCTGTGGGGCTGGACTGATTCTGGCATAGCTTGGATTCTGCCAGGGTGTCAGGTAGTACCGAAAGACTCAGGCGAGCCCGACGAGTCTCTCGCTCGCATCCCACAGGCGGGCAGCCTGCTGGGTGTCCTTGGCAAACCGTGTGGTCTTTTCGACCTTGCGGTCCGAGAAATAGATTCCATCGGACGTGTCGATCTCGGACTCGGTTGCAAGCCAGACGATGGTGTCGGCACCGTCATCGGGTGTTCGCATCCATGGTTTCCCGAACTTCGTTGCGGCGCGCACGATCATTGAGCCACCGCGGCCCCCCAAGGACGTCCCGACCACACCTGGATGCATCGCGTAGGCGAGTACGTCTGGGCCGGTCCGGTCGTTGATTCCAAGTGCGTGGAGAATGTTGGCGAGCTTGGAGTGCCCGTAGACATCCATCATCTTGTATCGACGATTCTTCCAGCCGAGGTCATCGAACAGGATTCCCTCCTTGGCGTACGTATGGGCCACGGATGAAACATTGATGATCCGTGATGGGCCCGTGTTGCCGAGCGAATCGTCGAGAAGTGATGTGAGCAGGAAGGGGCCGAGGTGGTTGGTGCCGAACGTCATCTCATTCCCGTCGACGGTCTCTCTTCGCGACCCGAAGACACCACCGGCGTTGTTGACGAGAACATCGATTTGGTCGTTCTCATCGCGAAAACGAGTGCCGAAGGCTCGAACCGAGTCCAGGTTGGCGAGATCGAGCAGAGCAATATCCACGCTTGCACCGGTCGTAGCGGCGATCGTGTTGCCCGCCTTCTCACCACGCTGTGCACTGCGTGATGTGATCGTGACATGTGCGCCACGCTTGGCAAGTGCTGTGGCGGTCGCCATCCCGATCCCGGAGCTCCCGCCGGTGACAAGCACCGCTGTGTTCTCGACGTTCCAACCCATACGGCGGGAGACTAGGTGGCTGATAGCCGACGGCAGACGGATGGCCGGCTTTCTCATGGTCCTCTTACCCTCCCGTCTTAAGCTGGCGTCATGACCGGCCGGGAATCACACATCCTCATCGTCGAAGACGACGCCGCAGTGCGAGAGGCACTCGAGCGTGCCCTCGGTTTCGAGGGGTACGAGATCGAGACTGCCCGTGACGGTGCGGTGGCACTGTCGATGCTACGGAATCACTCCTATGACCTGATCGTTCTCGACGTGATGATGCCTCACCTCGACGGTCTCGAGACGTGCCGAAGGATCCGGGCCGGCGGTGATGACGTCCCGATTCTGATGTTGACTGCTCGTACGGCGGTTGACGATCGTGTGGAGGGACTCGATGCTGGGGCGGACGACTATGTCGCAAAACCGTTCGCTCTTGATGAATTGCTCGCTCGAATTCGAGCGCTGCTGCGCCGTTCGGCGGGTGATGTATCACACGTGATCAAGGTTGGGGACCTCGTGATCGATCCTGGTGCCAGGACCGCTACGCGGAACGGTCGTGAGATGAACCTCACCAAGACCGAGTTCGATCTTCTCCACCTGCTCTCGCTGACGCCGGGTATCGTGCTCGATCGGGGGAGGATCTACAACGAGATCTGGGGTATCGACTTCGCGACAACGTCCAACTCGCTCGACGTGTACATCGGCTATCTGCGGCGAAAAACCGAAGTCGATGGCGAATCTCGGATCATTCAGACGGTCCGAGGTGTCGGATACGTGCTGCGTGCGGAATCATGACGATCCGCAGGCGGATCGCCCTCGTGTCGGCAACCGCTGTTGCTGTGGCGGTCATTCTGATTTCCGTCGGCACTTTCGCCGGAGCACGACGACAGCTGATGACCCAGGTTGACGAGAGCCTGTTGGCGCGGGCCGTGGTGATCGACGAGCTGCGACCAGGCGCGCTCCTGGCACTTCTCGGAATCGAGCGAACCGAAACCTCGAGTGGCAGGATCGTTCCTCCGAGACCGGGCGATTTCGACACCTCTTACTATCAGGTGATCTTCACGAAGGGCCGCGTGCTGAATGTAGGCGACGACGATCTCGTGCTTCCGAGGCCACAGCGCGGTGATCTCGATCGGAGTCGGCCGACGATTCGATCGGAATGGGTCGATGATGTTCATCTCAGGATTGCGACGACCATCCGCTCCGAGGGCGAGGTGATCGTACAGATCGCGCGTCCGTTGACCGAGGTGGATGCTGTCCTGGGGCGTCTTGCCGTCCTCTTGCTCACCGGTGGCGTCGTGGGGGTTGCTCTTGCCGGTGGTCTCGGTCTCGTCGTCGCAAGCCAGGCTGTCAAGCCCATTTCCAGCCTGACCGCAACGATCGGTGACATCGCCGACAGCCAGGCGTTCTCAGAACGCGTGGACGTCGTGGGCAACGACGAGGTTGCGGAGCTCTCGAAGGAGTTCAACCTGCTCCTTGCCGAGCTGGAATCCTCGAAGGAGGAACAGGTCAGGCTTGTGCGAGATGCCGGGCACGAACTGCGCACGCCTCTCACGGCGCTGCGAACGAACCTCGAGGTGCTGCAACGTCACGAGGTCGAGCCAGAGGAGCGGTCGGCGATGCTGGCAGCAGCTCACGCAGAGGTTGAGGAGCTCGCTGCCCTCGTCACTGAGGTTGTGGACCTTGCAACCGATCGGTACGAGGAGGAGACCATCGCGTCTGTGGATCTCTCAGAAGTCGCCGCATCCGTGGCCGAGCGATTCGGCCGGCGGAGAGGTCGCGAGGTCACGGTGATGGCCGATGACTCAGTTGTCATGGGAAAACAGAACGCGCTCGAGCGAGCAATGTCGAACATCATCGGGAACGCAGACAAGTTCTCGCCTCCAGATGCGTCTGTGGTCCTCGAGATCACCAACGGGACGGTCACAGTGAGAGACGAGGGACCAGGGTTCGACGGCCACGATCTGCCCTATGTGTTCGAGCGCTTCTACCGCTCGGACACGGCGAGGAGTGAACCGGGGTCGGGTCTCGGTCTCTCCATTGTCAAACAGATCGTTGACGATCACGATGGCGAAGTGTTCGCGAGAAACCGCCCGACCGGCGGTGCAGAGGTCGGTTTCCGGCTCACAGCTCGCAGCTGACTCCGTTCTCACCCTTTTCTTAGGCCCAGCTCAGGGTCCTCACAGAGTGGATCGGCATCCTTGTGGTGTGATGTTCAACGAAAGGACTACGAACATGAAGAAGATCATCGTTTCCATCGCAGCAGCAGGTGTGCTCGTTGTTGGTGCGTTTGCGGCCTCCACGATCACGACTTCAGAGGCAGCGGCCCAGACAGATGAGGCGCCGGCGGTAGCTGATGAGGCCAGGAGGCCATTCGGGGGAGCAATCCTCGATGGGGTGCTCGGCGATCTTGTCGGAGACGGCACGCTCACCCAGGACCAGGCTGATGCCGTCAAGGAGGCGCTCGTCGAGAAGAGGGACGAGCTGAAAGAGAAGTTCGGGGATCGCAAGGATCGCCGAGCAAGGCGTCACAAGATGCGCGCTCAGATCCAGGAGTGGCTCGAAGACGGTGTGATCTCCGCAGAGGAGCTGTCCGAGCTTCCTGAGGATCTCCCGATTCTCGCCGATGATGGTCCGCTCGGCGATGCGCTCGAGGATGGTCAGATCACTCAGGAAGAGTGGGATGCCTTCATTGAGCAGCGTAAGGGCGATCGTCAGGCCCGCAGGGATGCAGCCCAGGACTCAGCCACCGGCTGACCTTCCGTTCCTGCATCACTTGGCCCCGCATGGGGATGCTGGGTTACGCAAGAACAAACGAGCCGCGGGATGCCCGGCGTCAGCGCCGGGCCTCCTCGCGTTCGGTGAGGAGCCAGATCTCGTCGAGGAGGTCGAGTTGGTGTTCCTCGTCGACGTCGTCGTTCCATTCGGCAAGGGCTCGGTTCAGGGATCGCAGGATGCATCGAGCATCTGACAGGTCGGTGGCCCTGATGGCACGTTCGATCTGCCGATCCCTGTGCGACGTGATCTCGCTGAGGCCTTCGTCCGCTCTCTCACGGCGCAGTAACGATCTGGCCCACCACATCGAGTCTCGATCGAGGTTCTGGATCGGCTTCCCCACTCCGCGTGTCGGCGCAAGCTCGCCAGATGTGATTGCATCCTTGATGAGCTTCTCGACCGGTTCCTCAGAGTCCATGTCGTCATCGTATCGTGGGGGTCCATGATGCCAAGTCGCCTCGACCTTCTCTCTGCCTATGACGCTGCTGTGGCGGCCGTCGATCCGCGGGCCGCTGTCTCGCGGTCCATGTCTCTCGAGGAATCCGTTCTCACGGTTGGGTCACATGTGTTCACCGATGTGACCCCGGATGACATCGTGATCGTGGCCATCGGGAAGGCAGCAGCAGGCATGTCGATCGGAGCCCATGAGTCTGTCGGCGCGTCTCGAGGCATCGTTGTCACAACCCATGCGACGAATGTCCCCTACCCGTTGTGCGTCGGTTCTCATCCCGTTCCGGACGAGATGAGCATGCGCTGTGGGGATTCGCTTCTGACGCTGGTTGCCGGTACGCGCCGATCCGATGTTGTGGTATTTCTTGTGTCCGGCGGCGGCTCAGCGATCGTGGCCGCTCCCGTCGAAGGAGTCTCGATCGAGGATCTCGCGGAGATGAACCGGCTCCTGATCGCGAGCGGCATGCCCATCGAGGACATCAACGCCGTTCGCGCGTCTGTCAGCCGGATGAAGGGCGGTGGGCTTGCGGACGCATCTGTTGCGGAACGGCGGGCGACGCTGATTCTGAGCGATGTTGTTGGTGCGAGTCCCGCACATGTCGCATCCGGACCATCGACCGGATTCGACCTCGGTTCGACACCGGCGCTCGTGATCGATTCCTATGGGCTCCGGACCGATCTTCCGGCTTCAGTGCTCGCAGCGGTCGAACGCTCCTCCGATGTCGATGAAGGGCGTACTTCGACGTACGACGTGATCGGTTCCCCCGAGATCGCGGCGGACGCCGCCGTGGAGTTCCTCCGGTCCAGCGGATTCGATACGTCGATCGCAACAACGAACATGGGAGGCGAGTCCCGGCACGAGGCGGCGGCACTCGTGGACCGTGCATCTCGCGGCACGATCACTGTCGCTGCCGGCGAGACAACCGTCGCTGTTCGCGGTGGGGGAGTTGGCGGCCGGAATCAGGAAGCCGCATTGGCGGCGGCGATACATATCGACGGTCGGGACATCGTGTTCGCTTCCCTTGGTACAGACGGCATCGATGGACCCACAGAAGCGGCCGGCGCCGTTGTCGACGGTGCAACGGCCTCCAAGGCGCGTGACCTCGGGTTGGACCTGGACGCTGCGCTGCAAGACAATGACAGCCACACCGTGCTCACAGTGCTCGGTGAGACGGTGGTGACAGGTCCGAGCGGTACCAACGTGGCCGATCTGTGGATGGTCGCGAAGGGGCCGTGGAGGCACTAGCCCGGGTTCGCCACGAGGAATTCGATGATTGCGCTTTCGTATTCGTCTGGTGACTCATTCCACGACCGCACATGGTCGGCCTCGGTGGTGACGAGCGTGACGATGTCAGGGCGGAGGTTCGCCAACCGCTGGCTCGTAGCCAGAGGAACCGACTCGTCCTTCGTTCCATGGAAGATCAGCATCGGCGCGTGCAACTCGTTCGACTTCGCGAGGTAGTCGACTTCATCCCAGTCGACATCGAAACGCCAACTGGCGATCCACTTCGCAAAACTGGTCAACGGCTTGGGAACGGCAACGCCGATGAGCGGGAGCTTCGTGTTTGTAGCCTGGAAGTCCACCGTAGCTTCAAGGCTCAGAGCCGGTGAGTCGAGGATCGCTCCTCGGGTGCGGTTCCTCAGTGGTGATTGTGTCAAGTAGCTCGTCACGATCGCACCTCCCATCGAGTAGCCGACAAGGAGATGGTCTTGTGCGCCATTCTCTTCCGCGTACAAGACTGCAGCAGCGAGGTCCACCCACTCGGTTGCTCCGAACTGGTTGTAGCCGGACGGGTCCTTTGCGAAGCCGGGATCGTTTCGATAGTGGATGACGAGTATCGGAAAGTCGAGCGCATAGAGGGTCGGGATGATTCGCAGGCTCTCCGTGAGGTCTGCTCCCCTACCGTGGACGATGATGGCCCAGGTACTCGAGCTTCCGTCTATGTACCAGGCAGGGAAGCTGTCGATGTTCGATGTGTACGTGACCGTCTCGAATGGGATCCCGAAGGCTTGTTCGGGGTCACCGGCGTATGCGAAAGGATCGAGACGTACAGCTGTTCCCACTGATGGTGGGGTCGCACCCTCTTCTGCAATCCTGACATCGGTGCGCTCGCCGTTGTCATTCTCGGTCGATGACACCAGGTCTGTGGTCTGGATGTATCCGTTCTCCCACTCGATGCCTTCGATCCCTCGTTGGCCGATCTGGCCATCTGATCCCGTGTCTGTGATCGAAATCCGGTTGCCGGAGACATCTGTGATTTCCAGGTTGTATTCGCGGTCGTACGACTCAGGAGGTACCAGCGCACCGTCGCGGATCTCACCGGAGTAGTAAAAGCCTGCCGCGACGAAGAGGATCGCGGCAACAACCACGGTATAGAGCGCGGTACGCCAGAGCATGCCGGCGAGCGAGCGCTGCTTCTTCCTGGCCTTTGGCTGGGAGACCGGTTTCCCTACGCCAGTTCGTTTTCCCATGTCTCCCTCGATCTTCCCGAGGCACCGTGATCACACTCGTCGTCGACACACGACCCAAAGTCCTTGCATGTCCTCTCAGATACCCTACAGCGTGTTCCGATCCCGTCCTGCACAAATTCAGCGCCGCTTGGCAGCGCTCGCTCGTCATTTGGATTGTCCTGACGGCGTGCCTCGGCGGTGGGGGGGACGGCGCTGAGACACGGCATCCATTTCTGCGACAGACCACTAGCGTCTCGTTCCATGGCTCTGGTCACCTCCACTACGGGCATCGGCAGGTCGCTCGAACCCGGTCTGCGTTCGCATCGCATCGTGTTCGCCGGTGCGGTTGTCGCTGTCGTGGGATACGCGGCGTTGGCAATCGCGACGGGGCGCAACGTGGCAGATGCTCTCATCGTAGGAATCGTCGTATTCATCGCGTGGGCGGTTGGCAGAGAGCTCGACCCAGATCGGCCGAACGTTGCCGCATGGGCCATGCCCATTGCCTTTGCCGTTTCGATCTACGACCTGCCGTCGGCGGTTGCGTCCGCTGTCGCCCTGATCGGAATCCGTCTTGTCGCAGGAACCGTGGGTGCCGCGGTGACCTGGGTCGACGTTGTGGCCTTCGCCGTCCTTGGTTTCGCAGCTGGAACAACACCCGTGTTGTGGATCGTGGCGCTTGCCTTGGCGCTCTGGTTGCGGACAGCGCCGGAGGTCGGTCCACGGAAGTACATGGCTCTCGGGCTCCTGATCGGTGGTTTTGGCGCTGCGCTCTACCTATCCGAACGGCAGGACGTTGTGATCAATCAGGAGGCCTACATACTCGCCGCGGCTGCTGGTGTCGTGATGATGCTCGCGATGCGACCGATCGCGGTGATATCGATGACTGATGCAGGTACCGGTTCGATTCATGCGGGAAGGATCGGTCTTGCCAGAAATGTGGCCGGTGCGTTCGTCATGTGGGCGGCGGTGATGGGTGGGGTCGCCGGATTCTGGATGGTCAGCCCTGTACTTGCTGCTCTTGTGGCAACCGCGTTCGCAAAGTGGTTTTCTCGTGGCGCGTAGGGGTGCTGTTGTCAGCTGTCTGCCATCAGGCGGAGGTGTCAGGAAGAGGGCTCAGGGAACATGCCGGCCTTGGGGAGCATTGCTTCGAGTGGCGCACCGATCAAGGAAGCCATGTGGTTGGAGACGGCGATGACATCCTTGAGAGACACGCCCGTGGCAATCCCGGCGCGGTCGAGCATGTAGACGAGATCGTCTGTCGGGATGTTCCCGGTTGCCTGCGGCGCGAAGGGGCAGCCGCCGAGTCCGCCCACCGACGAATCCAGCGTTGTGACCCCGGCCTGAACGGCCGCATAGGCGTTGGCCATCCCGGTATTGCGAGTGTTGTGGAAGTGGGCCCTCAGCGGAATGCCGCCAACGACCTGTTGAACTGCTCGAACCCGTTCGGTCACGCTCCAGGGATCGGCCACACCAATGGTGTCGGCGAGCGCGATCTCAGAAACGCCGGTCTGGGACACTGCGTCGGCAACAAAGAGAAGTCGGTCAATCGGTATTTCACCCTCGAAGGGACACCCCCACGAGGTTGCAATGGTCGCCGTGACGGGAAGACCGGCGGCCGAGGCATCTCTCACGACCTGTCCGAGTACGTTGATGGTGTCCTCGGTATCTGATCCCTGGTTCCTCTGGTTGAACGTATTCGATACTGATACGTTCATGTTGATCTCGTCGACGGGCGTGTCGGATGCCCTTCTCCAGCCCCGCCAATTGAGGATCAACCCGATATAGCTGACATCATCCCGCTGCGGGAGACCTGCCATGACAGCCTCGGCGTCGGCCATCTGGGGGACCTTGTCCGGGTGAGCGAACGACACCGTCTCGATGCGAGTGAGGCCGGCATCGGAGAGTCGCGTGATCATGTCGATCTTCTGGTCCGTCGACAGGATCACGGACTCGTTCTGGAGTCCGTCCCTTGGTCCCACTTCGACGATCTGCACTCGTTCGGTCATGGCTCTCCTCGCGCCGTGCAGAGTAAACGCTGTGTCATCTGCGATGTCGCCTGGCCATATCATGGCGGCTCATGATGCCGAGTGTGAGGTCCTGATGACTGTTTCTGCAGAGGAATTCAAGAACGTGATGTCGAGAGTCGCCGCGACGGTCACGGTTGTGACTGCTCCGGGTGACGAAGGACCCGTCGGGTTGACCGTGTCAGCGTTCATGTCGGTGTCCGCGGATCCCGCAATCGTTCTCGTGTGTGTTGACAAGTCGGTCTCGTCGCTGCAGCCGATGCTCGATGCTGAGGGGTTCACCGTCAACGTGATGCCGGAGGGCACGGAAGATGAGGCGATGCGCTTCGCTACCCACGGTGCAGACAGGTTCGGGCCGTCGGACTGGTCCGATCCTGCGACACCGGGCGCCGGTCCGGTTCTCGCGAATGCTCTTGCACGTCTCGAGTGTGTGACCATCGAGCGCGCCGAGATGGGTGACCATTGGGTGATCTACGGCGAGGTCAACGCCACCGACATCGCTGATTCGGACGCTGCCCCGCTGGTGTGGTTGCGTCGCGGCTTTGTGAAGGTGGAGCCGTAGCCCTTCCTCGCCGGTGCGAGGAAGGGCCAGGCGGGTTCACGTGGCTTGAGCCTGCCCGACAGGTTCAACTCCGCGTTCTCGAGCCAGGTAGCGGCCCAGGATTGCGATGAACACCAGTGGGAGGAAGACGGCGGTCGTGACCTGGGCTAGCGTCACCGTGCCTGCGGCGAGATAGGCGATCGTAGCGATCCAGTCGATGGCCTGAATGCCGACCATCGCCTGAACCCAGGCGACATGTCGCCCCGGGTTGCGTGCTGCGAGGAACATGCCATAGGCGAGGGCCAGAGCCCGCGCCCCGAACATGGCGAAGAGCCAGTTGACCCAGCCGGGAGCTTCGTTGAGTCCCATCGTTGAGGCGAAGAGCCCGGGGACGAGGAACACGATCCCGAGCACGAGCTGGACGATGCCGATGACGATGAGTGTTGATCTGAGTAGTCGCATGTTTCAATTATCTCCATAAACTAAAGCGGGTGTTGATGTAGTTAGATGTCTGAGAAAGGCACCTCGCGGTGCCCTCGGTGCTCATGGTCAATTGTTCGAGATGGTGCCGATGGTCACCCCCTCGAGATTCTTGCGCATCGCGCGCTCGGCGTCGGATAGGGCTTCCCGAAGGGCAGCCTGCCTCCTGGTCGGTGTCTCTCCCTGGACGCGGGGCGCGGCGTCGGTCCGGAAGAGTGGGAGCTTCTGTTCGATCGCGTCGAGGAGATCCAGCAGCGTCACCTGATCTGACGGAACGGCGAGGCGCACCCCGCCTTGGGCCCCTTCGCGGGTCTCGATGATGCCTGCGCGGTTGAGACTGCGAAGCAGGCGGGCAAGGCTTGGTGCTGGGATGTCGAGGTCTTCGGCCATACGGCTGGTTGGGACGAAGTCGTACTCGCCGAGATTGACCTTGTCGGCGACGTAGACGCTGGCAAGCATCGCTTGCCATAGACCGAGTGAGTAGCTCATGTATCGAACTTCCAGTGTGGATTAACTAGATCAACTCTATATGGTGTTGCGATATATTGTCAAGTGCAGAGATCCGGTGCCGGCTCGAGGTTTGGGGCCCGGACGTCCCACAGATCTCGAGCGAGATCGAGTGTCTTGATCGCCAGTGGTGCGACCGAAGGGCCGATCTCGGTGTGGTCCGGGTCGAGCCGCACGATGACGATCGTTCCGAACGCAGCAGGGCCGATCTCCATCGTCCCATCGTTCGGCTTGTCGGCGTCGATCGCTACCGCACGGTCGTCCTCGAATACGAAACCGGTCTTGGCCGGGGGATAGCTGCCTTCGAGTGGGAACATCATGCCGCCGCGACGGTTCGTTTCCGCGACCGAAACGATCGCCTCCTCGAGGTCTGTCGCGTCGATGTCGAGATCCCCCTCGATCATGAGTCGCTGGATGCTGCCGATTCTCACGTCGGCGGCGCGCGATTGCAGCCCATGACCGATACTGAGGCGTGGATTGAGTTCCGTTGGGCGGAATCCGTCCTTCGTGCAGATCCCGTCGATACCGAATCCGCCGAGGTAGCCGAATTGCTCCTTGAGCAGTGCGCCGACCGATCGAGCTGCCTGTCGCATCTCCTTGCGAACCTGGGGCGAGGGATTCCAGAAGTTCGCCCCCTGGGCGTAGTAGAACTCGGGGCTGTCCGTGTGGCGGAGGATGATCATCTCCATCGGGAGGAATACGGCGACACCGTCGTGGGTGATGAACCCATGTATGGAGCACGGAATACCGTCGAGGAACGGCATCACTCGCACCGTTCGTGCATGCTCGGAGAACCAATCCAATGCAGGTTGGACATGTCTTTCGTCCCTGACCCAGCGGGCGTATTCGCCGCCTCCGTGCCATCCTTCGAAGTTGTCCGCCACCCACACGGTGCCGAGCCCGCGACTGAGTCCCTCGGCAGCGGCCGGGGCATCGGCAACGGGCACAACGGCTGATGGTGCACGGGTCACGCCTGCCTGGTCCCAGATTTCGTCGATGATGGTCTTGTCTTCGAGGTCTGCCCACTCGGGTTTGCGAGCTCCATACACGCGACGGCCTGCGAGGCGACCTCTTCGGCTGAACCCCATCGCGACCACCATCGCCTCGCCTTCGCGATCGAATTCATCGACCGCAGCGAGAAGCTCGTCCGATGGTTCTTCGACGGAACGAACGAAGGCGCGGACTCCCTGCAGGATGGTGTCGCCGGATGTGTTGGTGTAGAAGAAGGTGTCGGCTTCGGGGAGGTCGCCGACGCCTGTGACGCCTGCGACAACCATGATGCCCGCGGCGTCCCATTCGCGGAGTTGCCCGACGATCGGTGTCACACCAGCCGCAGCGTCGGTCGTGAGTATCCACTTGCGGCCGCGGTGGACCTCTGCGATCCGGTCGTTGATGGCGTTGAGATCCATGAACGGAGGCTAGCCCGGCCTGTTGGCCGCGCCTCATGACTTGGTCACGGCAAGGTACCTTGTATGAGTGGAGGCGCCTCGAATCGCATCAAGCGCACCAAACACGGTGTTTCCGATGAAACCATGCTGCACGCGTTCAACAACCCGATACTCGCCGAGGACCTGGATGAAGGGATGACGATGTTCGTTGGGCCTGATCCGAGCGGCAACCTGTGCGAGGTCGGAGCGATCACAGGCAGTGATGCCCCGATCATCGTTCACGCCATGAGCGTGCGATTGAAGTATCTGAGGTAACACCTATGCCTCGCACCACACAAGAGATCCTGGAACAGGCTGAGAAGCTCGCGGCACGGTTCGAGAACCATGAGCCAGACGCCGCCAACATCAACGACGCTGGATCCCTAAGGGTGCTTCGCATGGCGTTTCTGGCGAGGGCCGACGCCGAGAGCGATCTCGTCGATGGCGTCGGCACGGCTCGTGCGGACGGCCATTCGTGGGCTGCTATCGGCGCCATGGTCGGCACATCGGGTGAGGCAGCGCGTCAGCGATACGGGCAACCCGCGACCACTAGCACCCAGTGCCCGTCGCGTGTCACACGCCGCCGCGGCCGAGGTTGATCCAGGTGGTCTTGATGTGGGTGTACTTGTCGAGGGCGTGGAGGGACTTGTCCTTGCCACCGAAGCCTGACTCCTTGTAGCCGCCGAACGGTGCGGTGATGTCCGACGTGTCGAAGTTGTTCACCCACACGGTTCCGGCCTTCAACCCTGCCGCCATGGTGTGTGCCCTTGCGAGGTTCGACGTCCATAGGGCCGCGGACAGTCCGTACCGAGTGTCGTTGGCGATGCGCAAGGCCTCCTCCTGATCATCGAACGGGATGATCGAGAGCACCGGCCCGAAGATCTCGTCCCTTGCGATCTCCATGGTGTTGTCAACATCAGCGAACACGGTCGGCTCGACGAAGTAGCCGCCTGTATCGGTCAGCATGCGATTGCCGCCCGCAACGAGGCGAGCACCCTCTTTTGAGCCGCGTTCGATGTAACCCATGACCTTGTCGAGCTGTGTCTCATCCACAACCGGCCCGGCCTTCGTTGCCGGGTCGAGTGGGTTCCCCGGACTCCACGATCCCGCTGATGACCCGACCCGATCAACAACCTCGTCGTAGATCGATCGTTCGACCAGAAGCCTGGAACCGGCGATGCACATCTCGCCTGTGTTCCAGAAGATCGAGAACCCGACCGCTCCGATCGCGAAGTCGAGATCCGGGGCGTCGGCGAAGATGATGTTCGGAGTCTTGCCTCCCGTCTCGGCAGAAACCCGCTTCATGTTCGATTTCCCCGAGTACTCGAGAAACAGCTTCCCGACCTCGGTCGAGCCGGTGAATGTGATGCCGTCGACGAACGGGTGCAGGCCCAGCGCACGACCCGCAGTCTCGCCGTAGCCGGGAACCACGTTGAGCACTCCGGGTGGGATTCCTGCCTCCAGGGCGAGCTCGCCGATGCGGATTGCCGTAAGGGGAGACTGTTCGGCAGGTTTCAAGACGATCGAGTTGCCGGCCATCAGCGCTGGCGCCAGCTTCCATGAGTTCATCATCATGGGAAAGTTCCAAGGTGTCACCGCCCCGACGACGCCGAGGGGCTCTCGTGTGATCAGTCCGAGGGCGTCGGGACCTGTCGGTGCGATCTCGTCGTAGAGCTTGTCGGCCGCTTCTCCGTACCAGGCGTACGTAAGTGCCGTCTGGTTGACGTCCACCCTGCCCGAATACCGGATCGGCTTCCCGACATCGAGCGTTTCGAGGAGTTGCAGCTCCTCGGCATTGGCATGGATAAGCTCGGCGAGGCGGATGAGCGCCTGACCACGGTCTCGTGGCGATCGTCCTGACCAACGCCCGTCCTCGAATGCCGTTCGTGCAGCCCTGACGGCAACGTCGATGTCTGCCGCATCACCAAGCGCAACTTCTGTGATGGCGTGACCCGTCGCGGGGTTGATCGCAGTGAACCGCTCACCCGACTGCGCATCCGTGTGCTCCCCGTCGATCAAGAGCTGGCTGGGTGCAGTGGCTGTGGCTGCGGCCTCTGTCCAGTCGGCGAGGGTCTTTGTCATGATCGCTCCTCTGTGATCCGGTGCCACCGAAGTCTGTTGACGGCCGATCGTTCGTCCGGCGCATGTGGGGTCGATAGCTCGAGGTCGACGGTGCCGTCCTCGTTCGTGAGCCATTCGATGCGGCGAATCTGGGTCCCGCCCACCCAATCGGGGAAGAGGCTCAGCTCGACGTGATGGTGGACCTGGTCCCCGATGACCTCGTATGAGCCCGCGTACGACAGATATCCGGCAGCAGCGGATGCCCGCTCGAGTGCCTTCGCTTCGGCAAAGGAACGAGTTCCGATCGACTCACGATCGGTCTTCATCAGTGAGGCGATCATGCGTCCCTCGTCCGTGTACGTCAGAAGACCGGTTGCCATACCGCGGAACGGCCTGATGACGCGCCCGCCCTCCACCTCGACGCTCCAATAGATGAGTTTCCAGGTGCCCACGAGATCGTGCATTCCGCCACCCTATCCCTTCTTGTGTAACTCAGTCCCGCATGGAGGAACTGGGTTACACAAGAACGGGGGAGGGGCGTACCCTCGGCATCGTGAACGGACGGACCATCTCATTCACCATCGTGGCGTTCCTCATCGGTGTGCTTGCGGCTGCCGGCATCGGTGTGCGCGTCATCGACGAGGTTCGTACCGACGAGGATGCAACATCGTTGCCTCCTGAGAACGTGTCCTCGACGACATTGCCGCCCGCCGTGTTCTTCGTCGATCCGGACGAAACACTGATCGCTTCGACCGCGCTGGTACCGATATCCGTCCGTGGCACGGACTCGACCTTTGCGATCGAGTACGAACTCGTCTCCCTCGCTCCAGCTCCGGGGGTGCCGCCGACCGTATCCTCCTCGTTCATCTTCCCCCGAACGTGGACGCTGACGACCGAGTCACAGACGATCGCGGGCGGGCCGGCCAGCCCAACCGTCCGTGTTGCGCGTTTCGATCTTCCCGAAGGCGTCGTTGCTGATGACATCACCTCGGTGCAGATCATCGATCCACTCATGCTGTACCCCCTTGACACCCTGTTCGAACTTTCTGAGGAGGTCCCGTCTGCCGAGATCATCGACGGTGTATTCGCTGAACTGCTGAGCGTCTCTGAGCAGGGCGATTCCATCATCGTGCAGATCGGAGTCGACGCTGTCGATCCCATCGACATCATGTTCACGATCGAGGGCTCCGGGCCCGGATGGTTTCCGACAACGCTGTTTGGAGAGGATCGGCGAAGAGTCGACCTCATATGGGTAGGTGGTGACCTACCTGAGGTCATGACGTTCAGAGCCAGAGGGAATCAGTGGGTCGAACTCGAAGGCTCCTACCCGGTTTCGATCGGGAGGTTTGAATGAGCGATTCGAACCTCGAAGAACTGCTGCGATCGCCCTATGAAGACGGTTCCGATGGCGACCCTGATGTGATGCCGTGGAAGTTTCCTGTGGCCGCGGCGATTCTTGGCGCCCTTGTGATGGCAATCTATGTGATCTTCGCCATCGTCACGGGACCGACGGAGGAGACCGAATCGGCGACGACAACCGTCGTCGGGAGTGAACCCGCCGAGGCGACCGGTTTCCCGCCGGGATACGCCGCCGTCACAGACGATGTTGCGCTGCGTGCCGACGTGATGCGCACGGGGTCTGACGGCACGACGCTGTTCGTGTCATCGGTCGTCAAAGGAGGCACCGATCCCGCCTCTGTCGCTGCGGTTGAGGTGGCGGATTGGACTGTGAAGTCAACGGGCGGTGAGTCCACGATGGTTCGCCAGAGCGCGGCACAGGATCTACTTGGCGGCGTCTCCGTGGAGCTTGGCCCGGTGTTCGATCCCGACAACGCGACGTTGATCGCAACGCTCCCTGGTGCGGTCGAATCAGCCGACGAGCAGGTAACGCTACCGCCGGACCTGCCTGTCGTGCTCAGCGACTACGAGATCCACCCTGGTGACTATGTGGTCGTCATCGAAGAGCTCGTGATCGGCGACGGGTGGGGATCGATGCGGTGGCGCCTCGAGGGAGCCATCGCGGCCAAGGTCGATGTCGTCGTGAACTTCGATGGTTTGGAGATCCCCATGTACCTTGGACCGTTCCGTGCCGGACCACCGTTGTGGGGACGCTCAGGCGAATTCCAATTTGTGCGGGATGGGCAGCTTGTCTCAGCACAGAAGGCTCCAACCGGCATAACCGTCGAGTTCTTCGTGTTCGTCGTCACCGAAGCAGGGGAATCGGTCGAGATTCCGATCGGAACCGTCGTCGGGCCATAGGGGCGACCGATACACTCACCGCATGTCGGATATCCACGTGTCATCAGAAGCAGAGGAGATGTACCTCATCACCGTTGCCCGTGCGATCGAGGACGGTGTGGAGCCTCCCGTGCCTGTATCGACGATCGCAGGAGTGCTCGAGGTCTCTTCGGTATCGGCGAACCAGATGATCAAGAAGCTCGAATCCGCTGGTCTTGTTGCCTACAGGCCGTACAAGGGTGTGACGCTCACGGATGCCGGCGATGAGCTTGCCAACACGGTTCTGCGCAACAGGCGTCTGTGGGGTCGCTTTCTCGCCGATCATCTCGGCCTCACGCCTGCAAAGGCCGACGAGGTCGCCTGCGAGATGGAGCACGTCACCCCCGACATGGTCGCCGACCGACTCGCGTCCTTCCTCGGCGACCCGAAAACAGGTCCCACCGGCAAGCCGATCCCCGGAGGACCAGCAACTGATCCTCCGGGGACGCAACTCCTCGCCATTGTCGCTGTCGGTGACACGGTGACGGTGGAGAGCACCGGAACGGATCATGCAATGTTCCTACAATCCCAGGGCATCGACGAGGGAGTCGAGATCACCGTTCTCGGTCTCGGAGTCGACGGCTCAGTACTGGTCGAGTGCGCTTCGGGAGTGATACACCTCGCGGCTACCGTCGCAGCGAACATCGGAGTTCTTCGTACTACGTAAT
>CAZWMX010000019.1:0-16109 GCA_964635205.1 uncultured Acidimicrobiaceae bacterium
CTAGTCACCGGCCCCGGTCGTCCCCTTCATCGAGAATGCGCTTGTATTGGAGGGGTCCTGTTCCCTACGCTGCGTATGCGAGGAAAGGATGACCTATGCACTATGGACGGATTACCACTGCCGTCGGCTCTGTTCTGGCGATTATCGGACTCGGATTGATGTCTGCGAGCTCTCCAGGAGCGGAGCTTCTTCCAACGCTGAACGCGGCCAACCCGGCGTTCCCAGACGGATTTGATCGAGTTTTCACAGCCTTGTGGAACAAGAACCCCGCTGCGGGCGCCATCTTTCTGATCTCTCTGGTCGCCGTGCTGGGCTTGTCCCTGGTCCCGGATATCAAGGAGGCTCTGGGTCGGATGAATGCACTCATCGTGACGGTGCTCGGTGTTGTCATGCTGGTCATCGGTGGTTTTGCCACAAGCGGTGCCCTCGATGATGCCGACACGCTCGAGGCTGCCTTCGGCGAGGCTTTCGCCGGCGGAGTGATCCCCGCCGCCTTCACGGTTTCGATCAGCTGGGGCTGGTACCTGCTGGCGCTTGCCGGTGTGCTCGCCGCCATTGGTGGAGTTCTCCAGCTCATGGCACGCCCCGACGAGAGCGCGTTGTCGGAGTAGAAGCACAGTCGACATTTCGTAACGTCTGACGACTGACGCCTGATACCTGTCCTACATAGGATGTTCGATGGGAAAAACGGGATGTTGGTCGGCAACTCTTGTGAAGTCGAGGATCGTGGCGTGCGGGGCGAGATCGAAGAACTCCGCGACGTACTTCTTGTTCTCGTAGTAATACTCGGCGAGAGCCTTGCCGGCTTCTTCACCGCCGACCTCGACGGCCTTCACGCGACTCGTAGTGCGACCGCGGGCAAGCGTCGCCCTGTCTGAGGCACGCAGGTTCGAGACCCAGCTCACAAAACCATACGGCGCAACGAGATAGTCGGTGTCCTCGACGGTCACCGGTGTGACCATCGTGTGGCGACGTTCACCCGATCTCCGCCCTGTCGTTGTGAGCTGCCATGCCGGTCCTTTGTCGCGTCTCGCCAGGAACGCGACGAATCGATTTGTCATCCTCCGACGTGCCGTGAGTTTGTACTTCCTTACCATGATGCCGACCCTACACGTTTGCATCCATCTGCTACCAAACCTCGACGCGGTCCTGCTCAGCCCTCATCGAAGGGGCATCATCGGCTATGTCGAACGCCTCCTGAAAGGTCTCCAGGTTGCTGAGAGGTCCGGTACAGCGGAAGTGGCTGGGTGAGTGCGGATCGGAGTTCACGAGAAGGCGCAGGTACTCGTGTGTGTAGTTCTGACGCCACGCCCGTGCATAGGAAAGGTAGAAGCGCTGTTCGGGGGACAACCCTCCAACATCGGTAGGGTCGCTGTCGGCACGGGCGGACAGCATCGCGGCGAAAGCGATCTTCAGTCCGCCGAGGTCGGCGATGTTCTCTCCGAGCGTCAGCTCACCGTTCACGCTGAGACCGTCCTCGATCTCATACGTGTTGAACTGATCGACGATCACCTGGGCTCTGGTCTCGAACTCGGTTCGATCATCGGCGGTCCACCAGTTCCTCATCTGACCCGATGCATCGAACTTGCTGCCCTGATCGTCGAAGCCATGTGTGATCTCGTGTCCGATCACCGATCCGATCGCACCGTAGTTGACGGGATCGTCGGCATCCTGGGTGAAGAACGGGGGCTGCAACATGCCGGCAGGGAACACGATCTCATTTCGCAGTGGGTGGTAGTAGGCGTTGACGACATGGGGAGCCATGCTCCACTCGTGTGGATCGACTGGTTGGCCGAGCTTGGCGATCTGTCGGTCGAATTCGAACCGACTCGCAGCGATTCGATTGGTCATCCATTCGTCCGGTCGGATCTCGAGGCCGGTGTAATCGCGCCACTCGTCCGGATAGCCGATCTTGTACCCGAACCCTTCGAGCTTCGCTAGGGCCTCTCGTCGTGTCGCCTCACCGATCCACGGCAGCGTCGCGAGCCGCTCGCGCATCGCGACGATGAGATGGTCGACGAGTTCCTCCATGCGCTGTTTCGCTCGAGGAGTGAAGTTCTCAGCAACGTACAGCTGGGAGATCAGTTGGCCGATATCTCCGCTCCCCGCACCGAGGATTCGCTTCCATCTGTCTTTCTGCTCCTGTTGGCCGCCAAGGGTCATTCCGTAGAACTCGAATGCCTCGTCCTCGATAGCTTCCGGCAGGGCTGAAGCCAGCGAACGAACAAGATGCCATGTGAAGTACGCCTTCCAGTCGTCAAGTGACTTCTCTTCGAGCATCGTGTCGAGCACGGGGTACAGGCCCACGTTGTCGAGGTTGATGGTTGGCTCTTCTCCTGCACCGATGTTCCTGAGGTACGCGCCGAGGTTGAAGCCCGGCATCAGGCGAGCAACCTCTTCGATATCGCGTTTGTTCGTGATGAGGTCAACATCACGCATCTGGACGTTCGTATAGGACGCTTCAGCGATCGCATGCTCGATGCCGAGGACCTGATCCGCCGTCGGGCCGGCTCCGAGCTCCGCAAGACGGAACATATTCTCGATGTGGACTCGATATGCCGCCAGCAGGTCCTGGGACTGTTCATCATCCCTGAGGTAGTAGTCCCTGTCGGGCAGACCGAGCCCGCCCTGGCCGACATACAGAAGGTTCACCGTCGGGTCGTCGAAGTCGGGGAGTACTCCGATCGTAAAGAGAACACCTATGCCCGCCCTGTGAAAGTCGACGACGAGGTCACGGATGTCATCAACGGATGCGAGCTCTTCGATGCGTTGGAGCCACGGTTCGACGGGTGACATGCCGACAGCTTCGATGCGGTCGATGTCCATACCTGATCGGTAGTACGCCCCGACCTTGCCTTCGACCGAGTCGTCGAAACTATCCGATCGCGCTGCAGCCTCGAGAAGATCGTGCAGGATCGCCTCGTTTCGGACGTGTACCTCGTGGGCGGATCCCCATGCACCGTACTCGGGTGGAACAGGATTGGATTCGAGCCAACCACCGTTTGCGAACTGGTAGAAGTCCTCACTCGGCGGTACCGATGGATCGCTGTCCGCTGCATCGAATACGGGGTCGTCGGACGAGATCTGGATCACACGTGCTCCTGGTTGGGTTGCTGCCGAGATTCTAGGGGAGCCGCAAACCTGCTCTCTTATCCGACTGCTTCCCTGACACCTGACACCTGAATCACCACGCGCCGCCTCCGCCGCCACCCCCGCCACCCCCGCCTCCGCCCGAGAAGCCGCCGCCTCCGCCGCTCGATGAAGGTGGGCTGAAGGCTCCTGAAAGGGCTGATTCGAGGCCTTGAAATGCGTTCTCCGTGTGCCCGCCCGTGTATCCGTAGTGTCCGAACCAGTAGATCGAAGATTGATCCGCCAACTCGGGTGGGGCATGGAGGCGCGCGTGCTCGAGCACCTCTTGTGCGACACCGAATGTGATGGCGTAGATGAGGAATCGGTCCCAGAGCTCGAGGCTGATCACCGGTGCAGATTCGAGACGCGAGAAGTCGGAGAGGTAGCGCTTGAACGCATCCCAGCGTGCTGCCTCCAACGCACCGACCTTTGTCCGCTTCACACGAACTCGCCGGAAACTCAACACGATCATCAGGATGGTCGCACCGATTCCCATGCCAACAGCGATGAGGATCGCCATGGCCGTGCCACCCGGGCGACCTCCGAGGAGCCCTGGCAGGATGAGGATCGACCCAACCACGAGCACGACGGCCAGAACCACGGTCAATCCGGACACGAGGTTTCCGCTGGTGTCGAGCAGCTTCGCCCTTTTGATGGCGTCGAGCACACGGCTACGGAAGCTGGCGTACGTTGTTGCGTTCGCCGATGCGTCATCTCGGATGTCTCCGCGGAATTGATGCAGGGGGCGGGGGCCATCGTCGAGGACTCGCTTCACAACGGTGAGGACTGACTGCTCGTAGTCCCTGAACCCTGTCGTCTTCTCCGTCAGGTCGAGTTCGAGATCCGATATGGTCTCCTGTCGCAATCCGCCCCAAGTGGACCGTACGGTCTGGATCGGTGTTGCCGAGATCGCACCCTGGCGGATCAGGTCGAACAACGTTGCGGTGAACTCCTTCTCCGATACCTTGCCCTGGGACATGAGCGCTCCGACCTCTGCAGGGGGACGGTCTGTTGGTGGGGCATGTTCGTAGTCCAGGTCGTAGTTGACCTTCGGCTCCCTGCCATATCGGAGGTACGTTACGAGACCGAGGCCAAGAGCAAGTGCAATGGCAACGATGATCCCGATGCGGAAGCCGGTGCGGGCAGCCTCTGCCGCAGCCTCATTCTCGCTCGCAAACAGGGTCTCTTCCTCAAGGATCAGAGCGAGACCGTTGCCCGATACAACCCTTGCACCATCCGTGCTCGCAAGAAGGTTGGCCGGGAACACGGATCGGAGCTCCACCCAGCTCTCCGATGGGATGTTGCTGGCCGTGAGCGCAGGGGAGACTCCGTCCTCTCCGAGCGTTGTTGTTCCGTCGATTCCGTAGGGATGGCCCCAGACGTACACCTCACCGGGCTCGGGGCTGCCGGGGAGTTGCATCCTCGCAGTAACCTTGCTTGCGCCAACCGGCCACTGGTCACCCCATACCTGGAGGTTGACGTCGACAACGTCGTCGTAGGCGCTTGCGACGCCGATCATGTCGTACGTGATGGTGAATTCGCGTTGTTGATCGGTGGCCGAGTAGTGCCACACGATCCGCACGTACCCGGGAATCGATGCGATACCGAATGTGTCGGGCGGTGAGGAACATCCGAGCTCCACACAGCCGCCGAGCGAGTAGCCGCCTCCCGCATCCGACACGGTGATGTCCCGAATCGATTCTCCCGATCGGAGCGCGATGTCCCGGTATGCGCCTGTGAACGATCCGGAGAAGTCGTATCGGATCCGTTCCGTGACAGAGAGGCTCCCGTCAGCGTTGACGATGATGTCGACGTCGGCCGAATCGATCCAATACGACTTTGCCCCTGCAGGGGATGCCAGTACAGCTACAAGCAGGATGACGAGAAGCGGGAGTGCTGCCCTTCGCATTGATCAGAAGGCTACTTCTGGAGCCTCTTGCGCGTCTGGTGCTGCGTCGTAGAACTCGCGAGCATCGAACCCGGCGATGCCGGCGACGAGGTTTGTCGGGATCTGTTGCACGGTGTTGTTGTAGCTCAGAACGGTGTCGTTGTAGATCTGACGAGAAACCGCGATCTTGTCCTCTGTGTCCGAGAGATCATCCTGGAGGTTCTGGAAGTTCTCTGATGCCCGGAGTTCCGGGTAGTCCTCGGCGACGGCGAAGAGCTGTCGCAGGGCTGACGTCAGGAAGTTGTCCGCCTGGGCTTGTTCTGCCGGGGTACTTGCAGAGTTGCTTGTACCGCGCGCCTCGGTCACTCGTTCGAATGTCTCGCGCTCATGGCCGGCATATCCCTTGACCGTTTCGACAAGATTCGGGATCAGATCCAAGCGACGTTGGAGCTGAACGTCGACGTGGCTCCACGCCGTGTCGACCCTGTTCCTCTGCTTGATCAGCTTGTTGTATGCCTGAACGACCAACAACCCGATGACCAATACGACGATGATTGCGATTGTCCATCCCATGGAACCAGTGTAGACAGCGGGTTCCCCCGCTATCTGCCTTCAACCGCCTCACGCGGCAGGAGCGCAGGGATCACGATGAGCGTTGTGACGGCGGCCGTGATCATCGCGACCCACATGATCTGGGACACCTGGAGGTGGATCTTCAGTGGCGAGATCCAGAGTGCGCTCAGTGCCACGGCGATTCCGAGGGCATTGGCTGCGATCGGCCTGCCTGCCTTGTCGATCGCCCGAAGCACATACCCCTCCCGACCATCCCTTGCGTGATTGATCGCAGCCACGTAGTGGATGGCGTAGTCGATCCCGACTCCGATGACGATGGAAGAGATAACCGCTGTGAGAAGGTTCAGCTGGATCCCTGACACGGCGATGAAGCCAAGCATCGTGGCGAGCGTCAGCGTGATGGGAATGAGTGCCACGAGTGTCTCCCTGACGTTTCGGTAGGCGACCAGCAGCATCGCTGCGACAAGGATGTACGCGACCACGAGCGATATCACCTGGGCGTTCAAGACGAGTCGGGCGATCTCGTCCCACACGATCGGCATCCCCGTCAACACGGTCACGGTGTCAGACGATTTCGAATAGTCTGACCACTGTTGGAGGTCGTCCGCCGTGAACTCCGACGGAAGGAGGATGAATCGCAGCCCATCCTCGGACACCATCTTCCCCATGGGCAGTTCGACCCCGCCCGAAAGGATCGAATCAACCTGCTCCGGACCGGCGGCTCCTGCGAGGCTTGCTACCGAGAACACTGTTCGCACGCCATCGAGAGCTTCGAGATCTTCGGTCGCCTTCTGTGCGTTGGCCAGCGACTCTTGAGGGTTCTGGGGGTCGAATGCGAACTCGCCGATGAGCGGTGTAGCGCCCCCGAAGAGCTCCTCGGTTTTGTCGAATGCAAGCCGCACAGGGTCGTCGTCCTTGAAGAAAAAGAGCTGGTCCGGGTTCACCGCCAGTTGGGGGATGGCCCAAACGCTGAACCCAAGGATCAGGGCGACAATGGCGATCGCCGGGATTCTCGTTCGTACCGCAGCCTTGAGACCGCGAATCAGGTGCTGACCGATGAGGGCCCTGTGGTGCTTCGGCTCGATCGTGAAATGGCTCATGAGTGCCGGCAGGGAGAAGAACGAGGCGACGCCTGCAAAGGTGATACCGATCGCGGTGAACAGACCGAGCTGGCGGATGGGTTGAACGTCGGTGGCCAGGAGCGCGAGAAATCCTGCTGCGGTGGAGATGGTCGTGAGGATCATCGGGACACCGACTTCTGAGAGCGCCGAACGAACCCTCTGGACCGGATCGCTCGATGCGGTGGACTGGTCCTGGAAGTGCGTGACGAAGTGGAGTCCGTCGGCCGAGCCCATCACGACGACGAAGATCGGAACGATCACCGTCACGATGTCGATCCGCACCCCCGCGCCGAAGATGACACCGAATGCCCATAGCGATCCGAGGATCGCAGGAACGATCGCCATGGCGCTCAGCCGCAGGTCCCCGATCGTCGAGAAGAACACGAGGATCAGCAATACGATGACGAGTGGGGGGAGGACGAGCAGGAACCACGTCAACAGGTCGAGCACAGATGCAAATACGACCGGGTTTCCCGAGTAGGTCAGCTCGAGCCCGTTCTGGGTGACGTCGATGACGTTGCGAGCCGTTGCGGTGGGGTCGTTGCCCGGCGTTACGATCAGGAGCGTGTGTCGACCGTCCTGTGATATCAGCAACTCCGAAACCGGATTCTCGTCGAGCGCACCGGCGATCACAACATCGGGAGCAGCGGCTATGGTTGCCGCTGTCAGAGGCTGACCTGTGGCGGGGTTGACGTCTGGTATCACGCTCGCAACCGCCTCGACGCCGTCAATTGCCCCCAGCGAGTCGCGCAAGCCGGCGATCAGCGCGACGTTGGCCGACGTGGTGAACGTTTCACCATCGGGAAGAGAGGCAACAACGTTGATCGGATCGGTTGTTTCGTACTTCTCCTGGAGTTCCGCGAGCTGTTCCCCCGTGGCGTTGCCCTCGAGGAGGAAGGAAGAGATGTCCGCGTTGAAACTCATGCGAAACAACATCAGCACAGCCACGATGCTGACCAGTGCTGTCAGGGCGAGAACCAGTTTCGAACGATCGACGATGAAGCGCGCAATTGTATCCACGGTGTTATTCTACACGTGTTGAATTACCGTTGACAACGGGGACAGATGGCAAAGGGAAGACGACCGGGCAAGCCGAACACGAAGGCTGAGATTCTCGCTGCAGCGAGAGCTGAGTTCGCCGTGAGTGGCTATGAACGTGCAACGATCAGGTCCATTGCATCTCTGGCGAACGTTGACCCCGCACTGGTGATGCACTATTTCGGATCCAAGGAGCAGCTCTTCGCTGCCAGCCTTGAGTTACCGGTGAACCCCGCCACCGTGATGCGCCAAGTGTTTGAGGCGACCGACTGCGATATCGGGGAGATACTCATACGCACAATGCTCACTGTTTGGGATACAGACGTCGGGGGTGGTCAGTTCATAGCGGCTCTACGCTCGGCTACCTCGGTTGGTCCGATCAATGAGACAGTTCGCGAGTTCATCCACAGGTCGATCCTCCAGACCATCGCCGATGCTCTCGAGGGTCCTGGCGCAGACCTGAGAGCGTCGCTCATCGCCTCCCAGCTTGTCGGACTCCTCGTGGGGCGGTACGTGTTGCAGTTCCCCGCCTTGGTTGAAGCATCGGTTGATGAGCTTGCCGCCAGCGTCGGCCCGACCATCGGTCGGTACGCAAGCGTGTAGTCGTGTCCGTAGCCTCTGACGGTTCCATCTGTGTCGAATTCGTGGCCTACGTACTCACGATGTGCCGACCAGCACATTGTCGATAGGCTGGGGTGATGAACGCACCTCAAGATGTGCGTCAGAAACAGGAGCCTCACATGAGCTTCAGGCCTCTCACTGATCCCGAAACCGGAGAGGAGTATCTCCCTATCGCCAAGAGCGGCGATGCCCTCCTCAACGATGAGTTTCTGAACAAGGGTGATGCATTCTCCCGCGACGAACGGACCGTGTTCGGTTTGACAGGACTGCTCCCGGACCATGTGGCTTCGATCGATGAGCAGTTGCTTCGGGTCCGCGTGCAGTTCGACTCCAAGACGCGAGACATCGATAAGAACGTGTATCTCAACGCACTCATGGATCGAAACGAGACCTTGTTCTACCGATTCGTCCTCGAGAATCTCGAGGAAGTCGTGCCGGTGATCTACACACCCGTCGTCGCCAAGGCATGTTCTCACTGGAGCAGGATCTACCGAAAGGCCAACGGTTTGTACATCACGCCGCGGGATCGTGGCCGGATCGCTGAGTTGCTCGTGGCGCGACCGGTTGAACGTCCTCCCGTGATCGTCGTGACGGACAACGAGCGCATCCTCGGTATCGGTGACCAAGGAGCAGGCGGAATGGGCATTCCTATCGGGAAGCTGGCGCTCTATACCGCCGCGGCCGGAATTCACCCTGGGAGATGTATTCCGATATCGATCGATGTTGGTACGAACAACAGCGAGCTCCTCGACGATCCGCTCTATGTGGGATACCGCCAGCCCCGGCTGAGGGGCAAGGAGTACGACGACCTCATCGACGAGTTCGTCGACGCCGTTCGCACGGTGTTCCCCGGTGCCCTGCTGCAATGGGAGGACTTTGCGAATCGAACGAGTTTCGGCAACCTTGATCGGCATCGCAAACGGATCACGTCGTTCAACGACGATATTCAGGGCACGGCAGCCATGGTTGTCGGTGGTCTGATCGCGGCAACCCGCTCGATCGAAACTTCGTTCAATGACCACAAGGTTGTCATCGTTGGTGCCGGATCCGCCGGCCACGGAATCCGAGCACAGATCGCCCGGGCAATGGCTGCGGCAGGTGCAGACATCGAGAAGGCGAAGAGCCAGATCTTCGTGCTCGACAGCCGGGGATTGGTGACCTCTGACCGAACCGCGCTGTCGGACATCAAGGCGGATCTTGCGACCCCGGCAGAGGTAGTAGCTGACTGGGATGGAATCGAGGGCCCGTATTCACTGCTCGATGTGGTGTCCCATGTCCAACCGAGTGTGCTGATCGGCGTGAGCGGCAGGGCTGGACTGTTCACAGAGGATGTCATCACCGCATTGGGCGAAACCTGCGAACGTCCGATCGTCATGCCTCTCTCCAACCCGACGAGCCATACAGAGGTAACACCAGCGAATGCGATCCTGTGGACAGGCGGGCGGGCGATCGTTGCTACGGGCTCACCGTTCTCGCCGGTTGAGTACGAAGGTGAGACGCACCGCATTGGGCAGGCCAACAACGTATTCATCTTCCCCGGAATGGGTCTCGGTGTGATCACGGTCAGAGCGCGCGAGGTCACCGATGGGATGTTCCTCGCAGCGGCCCGTGCTCTGGCTGATGAGACGGGTCCGGAGCTGGTCGCACAGGGCCAGCTCTACCCGAACATCGCTGACGTTCGCGACGTCTCGCGCTCCGTGGCTCTTACCGTTGCTCGCACCGCCATCGAGGAGGGGGTAGCGGACCAGGTCGACGATCTCGAGGCAGCGATCGACGCCGAAATGTGGACCGCCCAATACCTGCCGTACCGACAGGTGGGGGAGTAGCCGTCAGTTATCAGCTGTCAGCTGTCAGCCATCAGCCATCGGCCATCAGGATTCTGGGATCGGCGCGATCCTGCACAGGCTCTGGCGGAAGGCGGAGGTCGGAAGGCGTTCAGACGCCCATTCCTCTTCCGATGATCTCCTTCATGATCTCGGTTGTGCCGCCGTAGATCGTCTGGACCCTGGCGTCGACGTAGGCTCGCGCTATCGGGTACTCCATCATGTAGCCGTACCCGCCGTGCATCTGAACGCCCATGTCGACCACCCGGCGGAGCATCTCTGTGGTCCACCACTTCGCTTCGGCTGCCTGCTCTATCGAGAGGTTGCCCTCCAGATGCTCCTGGAGCAGCCTGTCGACGAAGACGCGTCCGATGTCGACTTCGGTCCTGGCTTCCGCGAGCTGGAACCGGTTGTGCTGGAAGCGTCCGATGGGACGCCCGAACGCCGTGCGCTCCTTTGCGTAGTCCAACGTCAGCTGGAGGGCAGCCTCTGCGCCTGCGACTGCGCCCACCGCGATCGAGAGACGTTCCTGGGGGAGGTTGGCGACGAGCTGGAAGAATCCCATACCCTCGTCACCCAGCCGATTCGTGGTCGGCAAGGCAACATCGTTGAAGAACAGTTCTGCCGTGTCCTGGGCGTGGAGACCCATTTTTTTGAGGTTTCGGCCGCGCTCGAACCCCTCCATGCCGTCTTCGACGACGAGCAGCGTCAGCCCCGCATGCGGATCGTCGGAGGTGCGGGCAACGATGATCACGAGATCGGCATTGATGCCGTTCGAGATGAAGGTCTTCGACCCATTGACGATGTACGTATCACCTTCGAGTCTCGCGGTTGTAGCAATGCCTGAGAGATCGGACCCCGTCCCTGGTTCCGTCATGGCAATCGCAGTCATGAGGTCACCGTTCGCAAGTCCCGGCAGCCATCTGTCCTTCTGCTCTTCGGTGCAGTACCTGAGGAAGTAGGGCACACAGACGTCGTTGTGCAGCGTGATGCACATACCCGACGATCCAACGCCACCTTTGGTGAACACCTCTGCGATCACGGCGTTGTATCGGAAGTCGTCGACTCCTCCGCCACCGTGCTCTTGCGGGATCGCCATACCCAGGAGCCCTGCTTGGCCGGCCTTGCGGAACAGCTCCTTGTCGACCTTGCCGTCGCCTTCCCACTGGTCGGCGTTCGGCAGGATCTCTTTCTCCATGAAGTGCTGGACCGATTCGCGGAACAGCTCGTGGTCCGGTTCGAAGATTGTGCGGTTCATGAGGCCACGCTATCAGTTCTCAGCCGTCAGCGGTCAGCGGTCAGCCGTTTTCGGTGCGCTGTTCCCGACTTCCGATCGTCGTTGACAAGACGAAGCAACGGCGCGACATTGGAGATACATAACAGGTTTGAGACCGGCCGCCGTGTCGACAGAGGATCAACACGAAGGCAGATGCCGGAGGCATCTGAAACCCACGTCGGTTAACGGCAGTGATCAAAATGCCGCCACGGTGGGTCGGTTTACATGGGAGGGGTCTCGGTAGAGACCCCTCTCGCTCGTCAGTTTCTGGCATACCCCAACAGAGTCGATGTGAGGTTTCCCGACCTGGGACCGTTCGGTCTGGTAGACATGGGCGGTATGAGACAGATCCAAGGGTACGAAGTCGAAGCATCCGATCGAGCAGATTGCGTCGAGTTGATGGTTCATGGTGTTGGGGGCACACCACCAGAATCGATGCTCGACTCGCTTGAGATCGTTCGCGTTCGCGGAGACGCGACTGCGGCCTTCTTTCGTCTGAAGCATCCTGGTTCCGGCGACGGGTATGTGCAGGAGGCTTACTCGTGGGGTGGCCTCACGGCAGGCTCGGCATCGAGAGCGTTCTGGGTGTTCCTTGCTCCGTTTGCGTTCCTGAACGTTGCCGGGTGGATGCTCCCACCGGCAATCGGGAACTCCGACAGCGACGATGTCTCCGAGCATCACAGTGTCGCGATCGGTCTTCTGCGGCTGATCGGCCTCACGGTCACGGTGCATGCGATCATCTGGATAGGACAGATGGCGATCGATTTCGCGGCGTGGCAGTGCGGCGGGGATGTCGCTTGCCGATCGAGAACGTGGATCGTGTCGACGTTCGGGTGGAGTTGGTTCGATGGGGCACCCGCGAGGAGACTCGTGGTCGGTGCACTGATCCCGCTCATCGTCATATTCGTCGTCTACGTCCTCACGCGGCGAACAGTCGATAGGTACGAGACGGTCGACGAAGATGCGCTGAAGGACTACAAGGCCGTCGGCAAGGACTCCTTTGCGGATCCGACGTTCTGGCGGCGCGGCAACTCGATCTCCAGTTTCGCTTCGCTTCATCTCGCCGGTGGGGGTGCCGGCCTTGCGTGGGTGCTTGCATGGACGTTTGCGTGGTTGCAGCCTGCGGGTACCTCTTGGGTCCAGCTCTCGATCGGATGGTTCGCGTTCGCTCTGCTCGTGTTCTCAGCGGTGAGTATCACGTTTGTCAGGGATCTGTCACCGGCAACCGACGTCTCGTCGGACGGACGCCTCGAAGCTGCTGTGGCCTGGCATCGTCGCGCAACGATCGGTGTTGTGGCGGTCACGCTTGCTGTCGGCGTGTTGTGGCCCGGATATCAGGATCCTGGGAAGAACACACCGTTGGATCCCTACGCGGAGGTGTGGCGATGGATCTGGATCGTATCGATCCTCGCCCTTGTTGCTTTCGCACTCGCAGTGCTGACGCACCCGAATCGCACGCGCACGATCCCTGCCCCGCTTGCTCCCAAGGGTGCCGACGACCGAGTGGTTGTTGGCTTCGGATCGTTTGGTCCTGTAGTTGCCGCGTTCTTCGGGTTTCTCGTCGCCGTTGCAATTCTCGGTGGGTTCGGTGCGGCGACAGCTCGTCTGTTGGGTGGACGGCCTTCCATATTGTCGACGTATCTGTACGACGCCTTTGGACTCGTCACAACTGTTTGGGTGCTCCTGCTGTTCGCGGCACTCGCTGTCGCGTGGTTCTTGAGGAAACCGCTACACATCCCCGAGAACACGACCGCCGGCTCAGAGTTCGAGAAGGACATAACCGACGGCTTCGAAGAGGACCTGCGATCGTTCTTCACCGGCCAACGACGGAAACGGAGATGGTTGATCTCGATCCGCACGGCACGCGATGTCCGGGAGTTTGTGCCGGTGGTCGAGTCCATCCTCGGTTGGATGGTCGTTCTCGCCATGTTCGCCGCGGTCGTACTGCTCGGTGTTCAGTTGGTCGCTCCAGACACCTTGCGGTCCGCGATCGAAGGCTTGCCATCGCCGCTGATGACGGGAAGCACGTGGTTTGTGGCTGTGGGTATCCCTGTCGGAATGATCTGGGCGATTCGGCGAGCATATGGGTCGCAACAAGTTCGGAGACTCATCGGAACGTTGTGGGACGTCGTGACCTTCTGGCCGAGGTGGTTCCACCCACTTGCACCACCCTCCTACTCAGGAAGGGCCATTCCGGAACTGAGAACAAGGATCGACACGCTTGTGAGGAGTGGCGAAGGGGCCGATCACGAGGCGAACGTTGTGGTTACGGCCCATAGCCAGGGAAGTATTCTCGCACTCGCCGCCATCGACGGATTCGAAGGCCAGGATTGGCTCGAGCATGTTTCGCTGCTCACCCATGGAAGTCCGATCACGCGGTTGTATGTGCGTCTGTTCCCCGCGCACATGGTTGGTCCGATTGTGCGGGTGCTCGGATTGCTCGACGAGAAGCGATGGGTGAACATATACAGACTCACCGATCCGATAGGCGGCGCCATCTCCGGCGAGACAGCGACGAGTCGGCGCGGCGCGTGGAGGCCGGGAACGGGTCTTCCGCTCGCTGGTGCGGTGCCAGATGTCACAGCGATGAGTCGGAGCCCGGTCGCCGACCCCGATCTGAGGTTGTTTGCGGAGCCTGAGGACGCCCCGCATCTCTACCCGAAGAAGGGGGATCCGTATCCACCGCCACTCGGGCACCCTGACTACAAACGCGCGCCGGAATTCAAGGCTTCGCTTCGTTCACTTCTCGGGCTGCCCGACACGAGCTCCTAGATCGGCTCGAGCCTCGCGGTGAAGTGACGTAGCCACGCTGCCTGCTCAACGATGTGATAGCCGCCCAGTTGCTCGGCACGGTCTGCCACATCGATGACCACCTCGGCAACGTAGTCGATATGGCTCTGGGTATAGGTCCTGCGCGGAATCGCCAAGCGCACAAGTTCCATCGCTGCAGGTTCGTCCGGCCCGCCGTCCGGGTCGCGGCGTCCGAACATCACCGTTCCGATCTCAACCCCTCGAACGCCACCGGCTCGGTACAACTCGATCGCCAGGGACTGGGCCGGGTACTCGTGTGGTGGAACGTGCGGGAGCAGTGCTGCAGCATCGAGGTACACCGCATGTCCGCCCGGAGGCTGCATGATCGGCATTCCACCGGCCCTCACCGTTTCCGCGAGGTATTCCGTCGAACGGATCCGGTACCGCAGGTAGTTCTCGTCGAGCACCTCATTGAGCCCGACCGCGATCGCTTCCAGGTCGTAGCCGGCAAGCCCACCGTACGTGGGGAATCCTTCGGTGAGGATGAGTAGGTTGCGAGAGCTCTGCGCCCACTCAGTGTCATTGAGAGCAAGGAACCCGCCGATGTTGCTGAGTCCGTCCTTCTTCGCAGACATGGTCGCGCCGTGTGCGTAGGAGAACATCTCGCTTGCGATCTCTCTTGGGGTCTTGTCCGCATAGCCGTCCTCGCGCATCTTGATGAACCAGGCGTTCTCGGCGAAACGGCATGCGTCGAGGAACAGCGGAATGCCGAACTCGTCACAGACCGCTCGTGCTGCTCGAAGGTTCTCCATGGATACGGGTTGACCGCCACCCGAGTTGTTCGTGACGGTGATCATCACGAGAGGTACACGATCGGCGCCGACCTCTTCGATCGTCGATCGAAGTCGACCGATGTCCATGTTGCCCTTGAACGGAAGGATCGTTGCCGGATCGGTTCCCCCGGGAATGACGATATCCCTGGCCTCCGCACCCTGATACTCCACGTTGGCTCGCGTCGTGTCGAAGTGCGTGTTGTTCGGGACAACGTCGCCATCCTTGACGGCAACAGTGAACAGGATCTTCTCGGCGGCACGTCCCTGATGGGTGGGAATGACGTGATCGAATCCCGTGATACCTTGGACGGTCTCCTCGAAACGGAAGAACGACCGGCTTCCGGCGTACGTCTCGTCGCCACGCATCATGCCTGCCCACTGCTCGGAAGACATCGATCCCGTCCCCGAGTCCGTGAGGAGATCGATGATCACTTCGTCGGCGTGGAGCCCGAACAGGTTGTATCCCGATCGCTCGAGCGCGGCCTCTCTCGCCGGAAGATCCGGTAGGTCGATCGCCTGAACGGTGTGAATCCGGAACGGCTCGATGATGGTCTTGTAGTCCATGGAAGAGAGAGTACAGAGTCCAGAAAGCCGTCAGACGTCAGACGTCAGCAGCATCGCCTCGCGATGCTCGGCCACGCGTTCGGCGAGGTCGGGGAAGTCGGGGTCGATCTCGTAGCGGTAGTCGTCCCACCAGCCGTCACGGTCGGGGTCGAAGTGCCGCGGTCCGGGGGTTGCAGCAAGCGCCCGCTGCTTCATGTCGACCTCGACCTCGCGAGCGCAGTGGGCGACGTCGACCGCGTCCAGGGGCTCAAGGACCTCCATGCGGATCGTCCGGCCGAAGTTGAGGTTCGGCGAGTAGGGGTGTTCCCAGACCGGTGCACCGCCGGTGAGAACGACGGGGAGGAGGGGGCGTCCCGTCCGGTCCGACAGGTGGAACGCACCCTGGTGAAATGCAACCTCGATGCCGAGTATCGATCCTTGAGGGAACACGACGTAGCTTTCGCCTTGGATGAAGGCCTGTTCTGCCGAACGGACCATCGACCTGTATGCCGC
>CAZWMX010000019.1:16209-25793 GCA_964635205.1 uncultured Acidimicrobiaceae bacterium
TCGTGCAGCCTTTCGCGGTTCCCGGAGCGAGCCGCGCGTAGGAGTTCGAGATACCTGGGACCGAAGAGTGACACGCCGCGCAGGGTTGCAGCTAGCTGGTCGCGCCGTGATCGCACAGATCCTTTGCCACCGGGGAGCCGGTAGGGATGGGTTGTTGATTCGGGGGCCATCACCAGTCAAACCCCGATCCGAACGATTCAGTTCCCGGCTATGGCACGGTTGTGGTCGGCGGCAGCGTCGTGGTTGTAGTCGGTGGCACGGTCGTAGTCGGTGGCACGGTCGTGGTTGTGCTTGGTGGCAGGGTGGTTGTTGAACTCGGCGGCACGGTGGTGGTCGTCTCATGCGGCGCTTCGGTCGTTGTGGTGGTTGCCGGGTCGGGCTTCGGCTTCCTGTACTTCCACGTCCACTCCTGGGTTGTCACCGAACCGTCCGGGTGGGTCATGACCCGGGTGATCGTGTTGCCGGCACGCTCGGACGTACAGACACGCCCGCCGTTGTTTCCGAAGAAGGTCACCGTTACCGATGTCGGCGTGTACGTCGTGTCTATGTACACGATCGCTTCCGAGTCGTTCCGGAATATCACATCGGGCATCGGCCATCCGAGTGTCGCCTCGCGCACGAACGGGTAGCGGCTGAAGTAGAGGCTGTGAGGCTGGTGGAAGACGTCCTCGTAACATGCGAAGAACACAGCGTTGTAGAAGGTTGTTGCGAATTGGCTCGTTCCACCGCCGATGTTGATCTTGCTCTCACAGCATTGGATCCGACCGTTGATGATCGCACCGGCCCGCACGTATCCACCGGCCGTGGTTCGCTCGCCGGCGGTGTCATTGATCGAGAAGGTATCGCCCGGCATGACGATCGATCCGCCGATCGCGTCTGCGAGTAGCTGGATGTTCGTGACCCTGCTCTGACAGCATGGATAGTTGGTCGTGAAAGCTGATACCTCACCGAGCGGCCCCATCGCTTCAGCCATCTCGGTCGTGAACGCAGCCTCGTCCCCATCGGTCATCGGAATCGATCCTCGGCGGGCTCCCTCGGCCGCAGCTTCGACTGCTTCAGGGATCCCTGCAAGGTCGACTTTTTGCCCGACGATCGACGGAACCACGGCGAGTTCGCGGGTCTCCTCGTCGAACGCGAACGTGGCATCGACAGGCGAGATCGTGAACTGGTCGGCCGTCCGAGAGGCGATCTCGACCAGGGTGTCGGCGTCGAGCGTGACCTCGAGTGATGCCGCCGAGTGGCGAACGATATCGCTTCTCAGGGCGGTTGCGAGGCCGGCCGACGTGAAGACGATGGTGCCCTTGTTGCCTTCCGATGTGAGCACGACGTTGGAATCGATCAGTTGAGACGCCCGCTGGACGGCGGTGTCGACGTCGGAATCGGTGACATCCGGTACGAGAGCTGTGAGAGGTAACTCGATGACCGATCGGTTGACCGAGGCGAGCTGTGCCTTGATGAGCGGCATGGCGGCTGCCACGTCGATCCTGAGGCCGGCCTGTGGGTACTCGGGAACAACTTCCCCGTTCTCGATCCGAACTGCGCCTTCGTACGCCGGTGTGTCCAGGGTGGCGACGGTCCACTCGTTGAGGATCGCTGTGAGCGCTTCATCATCGATCGTCGAAGGAACATCGATCTCGACTCGCGACCCGAATGTGCCGAACCATCGTCCGATGTTCGCAGCCAGTTCCGGCGATCTCCGAACGACCATCGCTTCGGCTGCTACCGCATCCTCATCGATCGCGAACCCGACATCAGCGGGGTCGAGAACCAGTTCGTCACCTTCGACGACAACGGTGAGGGGTTGCGAGACGAGGTTTGCCTCGTAGGAAGCGATCAACCCGGCCGCGTCGCCGTGGGTCAGACGGGAGAGATCCAGGTCCAGGGCCATCACACCTCTGCTGATGCGCGGTGTGCCGATGACTTCATCGCTGGCATACCCGGTCGCGAGGAACACGACCCCAAGCAGCGGAATAGCGACGGCGGCGGCAATGATGTAGCGGCGCATGATCCTCCCTGGCACCGGCGGAACATGGATTGTACGATAGGCGCCGAGAAATCGGCGTCAAGAAGTCAGATGGCGGACCGCGCCCTCAGGAAGGTCTGAATCTGGCGATCGTCTCGAGTTCGTCCAGCACGCGATCGACCTCGGCGATTGTGTTGTAGTGGACGAACCCGATTCGCACGAGACCGGTCGAGGGCTTGCCGAGTCGATGCATCACCTCATAGGCGTAGTAATCCCCCGACCAGACGAAGCAGCCGGCAGCGCCGAGTTTCTGAGAGACGTCGGCCGGTTCAACACCCGTGACGTCGATGGCGAAGGTTGGCGTTCTATCGCTCATCTCTGTGTGTCCGAAGAGACGGACGCCCGGAATTGTCCCGATTCCGGAGAGGAATCGTTCCGAGAGTGTGGTCTCGTGGGCACCGATCGCCTCATACGCAGACGCGATCTGTGCGCGGCGCGTTTCACCCGTACCGAGAGAAGCGATGTAGTCAACTGCCCCAGTTGCGCCTGCGAGAGACTCGAAGGACTGCGTCCCCGTCTCCCACCTGTCCGGAGCGTGATCCGGCGCCGGCCGCAGTTTGTACGGTTGAATCCGCTCGAGGAGATCGGCCTTTCCGTACAAACACCCGGTGTGGGGGCCGAACCACTTGTACGCCGAGGCTGCAAGAAAATCAGTGCCGGTCTGTGCCACGTCGATGAGCCCGTGGGGCGCAAAATGCACGGCATCCACATACGTGAGAGCCCCGACACTGTGCGCCCGATCCACGATCTGGGAAACCGGTGTGATCGTGCCGACCGCGTTCGATGCATACGTGAAGGCCACGAGCCTTGTACGTTCGTCGAGTGATTCATCAAGGGACGCGAGGTCAAGCCTGCATTCATCCTGAGGATCGAAGTCGACGAACCGAACGTCGACACCGGCATCTCTCGCTGCCTGTATCCAGGGTGATACGTTCGCATCGTGATCGAGCCTCGTGACGACGATGTTGTCTCCCTCGTTCCACGTACGCGCCAAGGCCCGCGACATTGCATAGGTGAGCGAGGTCATGTTCTGACCGAATGCGATCTCGTTGGCCTGTGCACCGAAGAGGTCGGCAACCGCCGTCCTTGCGGCAATGACGACCGCGTCTGTTTCCCGGGATGTGACGAAGGGCCCTCCGAGATTGCTGCCACCTCTCTCCATGAAATCGTCCATGGCTGCAATGACCGACCTGTGGACCTGAGTGCCGCCCGGGCCGTCGAGGTAGGCGACCTGCTTTCCGTCCTGGGTGCGGTCGAGTGAGGGAAACCCTGATCGGACGGCGTCGATGTCGATTGTCATGGAATCAACATAGACGCTGAGACCTGTCGGGGGAGTTTCCGGCGTTGGTTCTCGTCAACTCCGGCACAAACTAGGATTGGGATAAGAAACGCGAAAGTTATCCCGGAGGCGGAACGTGTCGAGGGAGCACCCGAAATACCCAGGTATCCGTGTCACGACGAACGGCAATCAACTTGTGGCGTATCACACAGAAGCCCGCATCACCCAAGGCGGCGTCTTCTATCCGATCACGCCGTCCACAGAGATGGGAGAGAACTACCAGCTCGCGTTCGCTGAAGGTGTGCTCGACGTGTTCGGCAACTCCAAGATCGCCATCGAAACCGAGGGCGAGCATGCTGCACAGGGGGGAGCGATCGCGCTCTCCGTGACGGGTCACCGAGTAGTCAACTTCACGTCCGGCCAGGGGGTTGTCTACGGCCTCGAGCAGTACTACCACGCTCCGGGGAAACTCTCCACGATGGTTCTCGAGGTTGCTGCCCGCGCCCTGACCAAACATGCGCTCAATGTGCATTGCGGCCATGACGACGTGTATTCCGCACTCGACGCCGGCTGGATCATGCTGTTCGCCAAGGACAGCCAACAGGCAGCGGATCAGGCTCTCATTGCTCGAAAAGTCGCTGAGCTCTCCCTGAATCCGGCCATCAACATTCAGGATGGGTTCCTCACGTCTCATCTCGAGCGGACATTCTTCAAGCACGAGGCAGACCTGCTGCGAGAGTTCCTCGGCGCTCATGACGAGACAATTGATACGCCAACCGCAGCCCAGCGTCAGTTGTTCGGGCCGACGCGGAGACGTGTTCCCGCGATGATGGATCTCAAGAACCCGATGCTGCTTGGTCCTGTGGAGAACCAGGAGCACTACATGAACGGTGTGATTGCGCGCCGTAACAATTTCACCGAAGAGATCCTTCCGATGCTCGAGGAGGCGTACGAGGAGTTCGCCGAGCTCACGGGTCGGTATTACGGGCTCGTGAGCGAGTACCGCAACGACGACGCGGATGTCACGTTCGTGTCCTTCGGGTCTGCGGCTGAGAACATCGAGGCCGGGGTCGACTTCCTCCGTGAGCAGGACGGCGCGAAGGTTGGGTCGGTACACATCAATGTGATCCGTCCACTTCCGCAGGCGGCGATCGTCAAGGCGCTTGCCGGCAAGGACAAGATCATCGTGCTCGAGCGGGTAGATGACGCACTCTCAGGCGACAACCAGATGACCCGCGAGATCCGTGCCACCATGTCGAAGGCCGCCGAGGTCAACAGGCTCGGGTATCCGTCAGACATCCCCGGTATCGCCTCCAAGGACGTGCCAGAGGTCATGTCAGGCTCGTACGGTCTCGGATCCCGCGATTTCCGGCCGGAGGCCGTCATCGGCGCGTATGAGTACGCCATGGGCAAGATCGCACGTCAGGATGGCAAGACCATCGAGGATGGTGCAACCTACTTCACGCTCGGCATCAACCATCCCTATGCCGTGATTGCCGACCGTACACCATCTCTTCTCCCCGAGGGGTCCATAGCTGTGCGCTTCCACTCCATCGGTGGATGGGGAATGATCACGACAGGGAAGAACCTGTCCGAGGTCATCGGGGCCATCGGCGACGATCTCTCCAAAGCTCAGCAGGAGGTTGACGAGTTCGGCCGCCCGAAGGAGATCATCCACGTCTCTGCGAACCCGAAGTATGGCTCGGAGAAGAAGGGTGCCCCGACCGAGTACTTCCTTGTTGCCGCTCCGAAACGGATTCGGGTGAACTGTGACCTCCACCACGTCGATGTCGTGCTCTGCCCGGATCCGAAGATCTTCACGCATACGAATCCACTGCTTGGGATCAACCATCATGGCACGTTCGTCTGGGAGTCGGAAGAGGATCCCGAGACGGTATGGCAACGCATCCCACGCGAGCTCCGCCAGGAGGTCATCGACAAGGACGTTCGCATTGTCACCGTGCCCGGTTTCAAGATCGCTCGCGAAGCGACCGAGCAGCCGGAACTCCAGCTCCGCATGCAGGGCAACGCGTTCCTCGGCGCGTTCTTCGCCGTTTCCGGGATGCTCGATGAGTACGGCGTTACCGAAGAGCGGTACCACGAGATCGTCGAGGCGCAGTACAACAAGAAGTTCGGCCGGTTCGGCGAGGCAGTTGTCTCTTCCAACATGCGGGTCATGGGGCAGGGACATGATCTGATCGTCGAGATTCCCCATGGAGACGTCGACGCTCCCGATCGCTCGAGCATGCGACTGCCCGCGCTCGAGGCATGTGGAACGTGCTCGGTCGACGTTCCTCTCGCCGAGCCTTCGGCACAACAAGAGGTTCGGGTTCCCCTGACGATGATCTCCACATTCAACAAGGAGTTCAAGGCCGGACTTGGCTACGACCAGCCAGCGACACCACTTGCATCGGTATCGATGATGGCCGCGGGGACCGGACGCGGCTCATCCAAGTATGTATCGAGGCGTGAGACGCCTATTTGGATCGCAGAGAACTGCACCGGGTGCATGGATTGCATCATTGCGTGCCCAGACACCGCAATGCCCAACGTTGCCCAGGACATGGATGTCGTGCTGGAAACCGCGGCAAAGGGATACATCCTCGATGAGGATGAGCGTGCCAAGATGGTCGATGAGCTCCCCGCTCTCGAGGAGCGGTTGCGAGCCAGGATGCTCACGACGGTCAAGGCCAAGGACTCTGTGCCCTTCAGCAGCGTCCTGGGTGAAGAGGTTGCTGCAATCGACTCCGTTTCGGACACAGCGAAGGCCGAGTTCATGGAACTCTTCGACCGGGTCCCCTTCGCCTATACGAAGACGGCGCACCTGTTCCGATCACTCGAGAGGACGGAGCCGGGTGCGGGAGGTCTCTTCTCGATCATGATCGCCGACACGTGTAAAGGTTGTGCCGAGTGCGTGCTCGAGTGTCCGTACGAGGCCCTCGAGATGGAGCAGGAGACGCCCGCGATCAATGCGGATCATGTCTCGGGCACGAACTTCCTCGATCTGTTGCCCGACACTCCGGCGAAGTATTTGGGCAGATTCGATCCCGATGATCCGATGGGGTCCTCGGCAGCCCATCTCAAGAACCACCTCATGGTGCGGACCAACTACGAAGCGCTTGTCAGCGGTGATGGTGCGTGCGCCGGATGTGGAGAGAAGAGCGTGCTTCGTGCTGTTGCTTCGTTGACCGAGGCGTACATGCGGCCGCTCTACCACGCCAAGGCCGCTCGTCTTGACAGCAAGGCGCTCGATATCGAGGAGCACGGTCTCAAGATGCTTGGTGAGGTCAAGGTTCTCGACGAGGGAGGTTATGCGCGTCTCCGCAGATTGATTTCCCATACGCTGCTCGGTCTCGGTGGAGAAACAGTCGAGGACACCGAGTCACGCATCGCAGCGCACGGAGATGTGACGGATCAGGACATCGTTGACGCCCTTGTTGCGACCATGCGTCAAGATGCGTTCAATCACAGGGATTTGCAGGCGCTTGATGGCACCACGCCGAACGGCATGTCCGTCATGGCCATGGGTGCTCACACGGGGTGCAACACGGTATATGGCTCGACGCAACCGAACAACCCACATCCGTATCCATGGATGAATTCACTGTTCCAGGACGGTGCGACCATCACATGGTTGCTTGGCGAGAGCTTCATCCAGGACCATGCCTCTCGATCGGTGATCCCTGAGCGGATCGCGGACATGATGATGCTTGGCGTCGGAATCTCGGATGACGACTATTTCGAGATGACGCACATGACCGACTCGCAGATGACTCCCCGTGAGATCAGGGAGCTTCCGAAGGCTTGGGCGATCGGTGGTGACGGTGGTATGGGCGACATCGGCTATCAGAATGTGTCCAAGGTCGTCCTGCAGAACCGTCCGAATGTCAAGCTGCTCATGCTCGATACCCAGGTGTATTCGAACACCGGAGGGCAGAACTCTGATTCGACTCCGATGCCCGGCGGTGGCGACATGAACCAGTTCGGTGCGGCGTCCGAAGGTAAATTGACCGAGAAGAAGGGTGTCGCCGAGACATTCCTCTCGGGTCATGGTTCACCGTTCGTTGCACAGGTGTCTTTGGCGAATGCTGCACAGTTCTACAAGGCGATCATCGATGCGCTCGACTACCGAGGCACTTCCTTCATACAGAGTTACACATCGTGTCAGCCGGAGCACGGCATTGCAGATGATGTATCGACCTTGCAGGCCGTTCTCGTTCGTGACGCCCGCTCGATACCGCAGTTCGTGTTCAATCCGCAAAAGGGCGAGACCTATCAGGAGGCTCTCGATATCTCGGGTAACTCGAACCGTGACAGGGACTGGACCCAGATCACGTCGAAGCTGACGGATCGGACGTATGCGTACACGGTTGCACACTTCGCAACGACGGAGGCCCGGTTCCGCAGGCACGTGAAGCCTGCAAAGGACACTTCGTCGATGGTGCATCTCGATGACATGTTGCTGCTCATCACACAGGACGACGTGGTACAGCGCAAAGTCCTCGACCCGACCCACCGGTCGTATGTGGAGGACTTCAACGTCTACATCGAGACAGAGGACCAGTCGGGGAACGTCAAGCCGATTGCGATCTCCCGTCAGCTTGTGCTCTTTGCGGTGGAGCGCAGAAAGTCGTGGCGCATGCTGCAGTCCAAGGCAGGCGTCGAGAACATCGACTACGTCGCCCAGAAGGAAGCTCTCGCATCCTTCGATGAGGACGGCGTGGCAATGGCCGATCGGTTCACCGAGATCAGGAAGCGTTTCGACGCAGCCGTGTCGGTGTAGGGAGAACCGCCGCAGGTGGTCACGGACCCGGCGGTGCGCGGTCGTTCTTGTGTACGGCCACATGGTGCCGCCTGCAGTAGAGCTTGTTGTTTGCGAGAATGGCCGCGTCGCCGACGATGGAATCAAGCTCCGCATCCGAATCGGGATCAATTCAGGCAGTGTGGTGGGTGCGGTTGTCGGAACCACCAAGTTCGCGTACGACATGTGGGGGACACCATCAACGTTGCCTCCCTTATGGAGTCCTCTGGAGAACCGGGACGCATCCAGGTGGCGGAAGGCGCATTCTCGAGACTCCGGGACAAGTACGTGCTCGAGCCCAGGGGAGTCGTCGACATCAAAGGCAAGGGCGAACTCGAGCCCTGGTTCCTGGAGTCCCCTATCTGAGCCAAGCAGGGCTCATTGTCGGGGGGCTAGGCCTCTTGGGTCGCCGCCGCCGCTGCTTCGTCGGTGAGCCTGGTCAGCGTATCGATGTTCTCTTGAATTGCCTCATGCCAAGCGGCTTGGTAGTCGGGCGATGCCAGCTCCGGGAACGGAACACCTTCGATAGTCGTAGGCGCCGAAGCATGCATGAAGATGCGGGTGCCGGACCCCGTCGGCATCAAGTAGTACGAGTAGGTCACAAGTGAGTCTTCGACGAATTCGACCATCACTGTGGCGTAGTCGAACGGCCGCATGTCGAGGACCGTGAACAGGGAGATCGAACCGTCACCGTGGGCGCAGTGGAACTCGGTACCGGGACCGACACGACCGTCACGCGTGGCCGTGAGATCCATATCCACCGCAGCCTTGATCCACTCGACCCTCTTGCGGGGATCGATGAGATGATCCCAGATCACTGCAGGAGGTGCGACGGATTGTCCTTGCACCGTATCCCACGCATCGGCGGGTGCGACCTTGATCTCCTTCTGCTTCTGCAGGAAGGCCCAAACGTCGTGCAGGGACGAGACAAAGCCATCAACGACGCCGATGTGCTCGTACTCCTCAGAGTGCGGCGTCCACGCTGCGACCATGTGTGAGACTTCGAGTTCGTCGACGCACTTCTGCGTCACGAGGAGATAGTCGGCTATGCCCGTGGTCTCGACGACGTTGTTCTTGAGGAGACGATGAATCGCGATCACATCGGGACCCGAAAGAGTCGTGATTCCCCCGACAGTGCTCTTCATGAACTCCCCACAGTGCATGACGATCTTCAGACCGAGCGACCCGACATTGACACACGCGTTGCACGTGCACGTCGTGTTGATCACCATGTTCTCGAGGGCCGATGCAAAAGCGCAGTACAGCAGCTCCACCGATTCGAGAACGGTCTGCCCGTACATACCCTCGGTCATCTCGCCGTACATGAAGATGGCGTCGCCTTCGATGCTCGATACGGTGAGGGGGACCTCGATCGCACCGATGATCGAGTTCAACAGGTCTGTGATCACACCGTTGCCGTGGTCGAGCTCGCTGTCGGTCAAGAACTGCGTGTATCCAGATATGTCCGCGATGACGAGATA
>CAZWMX010000020.1:0-19541 GCA_964635205.1 uncultured Acidimicrobiaceae bacterium
CTCGATGGCTACAAACGCGCGACACGAGGTCTGCTGTACGCGGATATGTCACCCGGTCAGCGTCTCGAGCGATTCGCTGATCTGACAGATGGGATCGGACGCGACGTGCCGAAGGGAACAGGCCACGACCTCGGCTCGGAGATCCTCCATTTCACGGATCCCGACAGGCACTGGCTCTGGACACGCTGGATGTGGAACCCCGCCACCGGCACGGGAGCACTCCCTCTCGTGGTCATGGACGAGATCGACCTCGACGGTGGCACAGTGTCAGAAACATATCGCCGCATCGGCATCGCCTATGCGTTCCTCAACGACGTCGGTGAGGCCGCAGGCTTCAGGACTGAGGGGTACGGCGTGTTCGGCACGGACGTCTTCCTTGCGTCTGTCTATGCCGTCTACATGTACACGACGCTGCGCATGCGGATGACCCAGGAGTTCAATCGGATCATCCCCGAGCTCGCGGATCTCGTACAGCGACTCCTCGGTGTCGATCGAGAACCGGCGATCGCGGAGGTGGCCTGATGGGTACAGGGATCAGCCCCAAGATCGATCCAGAGAGGGTCATCGAGCACGAGACGTATGAGCTCGAAGGTGTCGACATCTCCGGCCACTGGAACCGGATGTTCGAGCAACGTGTCATCTTCGACTACGACGTCGAGCAGCTCGACAAGGTAACTGCGCTCGAAGGGGCCGAATCGATGGGATGGTGCTACGAGTGCGCCCAGTGCATCGGGGTCTGCCCCGTCGACCACGTCGGCGACTACGGACCGCGAAAGATCTACAAGAAGCTCCAGATCGGCATGGACTTCTTTGCGAGCGACGACCTGTGGCTCTGCACAACATGCGGCGACTGTCTGAGGGTATGCCCCAAAGAGGTGGACATGCTCCAGATCATGCCGGCTGCTCGCAAAGAGGCCGTACTCGAGGGTTCAGTCCCGCCAGAGCTCCAGGACGTGTTCGAGAAGACCGCCCGATACGGCAACCCACTCGGCAAGAACCCGAAGCGTCGAGTCGCGTGGACGAAGGGACTCGACGTAGAGGTGCCGATCATGTCCGACCTCGACCGCAAGGTCGAGGTGCTCTGGTGGGTCAGTGACTATCCGTCGTACCACCCGCGAGGTATGGAGGCGTCCCGGAGCCTGGCAAGGGTGCTGGACAAGCTCGGGATCGACTTTGCGATCCTGGGAGCAGAGGAACGCCACGACGGCGACTCGATGCTGCGAGCAGGCGAGGAAGGTCTCTTCGAAATGCTTGCGGACCAGAACATCGAGACACTCAACAAGTACGAGTTCGACGTTCTTCTGACAACAGACCCGCACGCATACAACGCGTTCTTGAACGAGTACCCGCAACGGGGCGGCGAGTACAACGTTGAGCACTACTCGACGTTCCTCGCCGGACGCATCGAGGAGCTCGGCCTGTCCGAAGACATCGGAAGCAAGGTCACCTTCCACGACCCTTGTTATCTGGGACGCCAGAACGGCGTCTATGAGGAACCACGAGAGCTCATCGAGGCGCTCCCCGGGGTCGAGCTCGTTGAGATGTGGCGCAACCGCCAGAACGGCTACTGCTGTGGCGGTGGTGGAGGCGGCATGTGGCTCGACGGTTTCGCGGCAGACAACCAGAACATGCGCCTCTCCGAGAAGCGCGTGCTCGAGGCCGTCGAGACCGGAGCAGACACACTGTGTGTTGTATGCCCCTACGAGGTCTCTCGTTTCGAGGATGCCGTCAAATCGACGAACAACGACGAGGCGCTTGTCGTGAGGGACATCTCCGAACTGCTGGCACAAGCTATGGGATTGGCAACTGACTGAAACGTATCCGATTGACAGATACCGGGAGTGTGAATGAAGATCGCAGTACTGATGCGGGCTGTGCCCGATCCTGTGGAAGAACTCGAGATCGATGGAGAGGACCTCGACAGGGACTTCCTCGGATTCATCCTGAACGAGTTCGATGACCATGCTCTCGAAGAGGCACTTCTCCTGAAGGAAGAAGCCGGAGGGTCTGTGACCGCATATGCCATCGGGACCGCAGACGAGGTGGAACAGATGCTCCACACCGCGATCGCCAAAGGCGTCGACGACGCAAGGATGCTCGGCGAGGACCTCGACGCACTCGATTCCCATGCCCAGGCAGGAGCCTTCTCTGATGCGCTCGGCAGTGAGGGTTACGACCTCGTCCTCTCCGGTGTCCAGGCCTCGGACGAGCTCGATGGTCAGGTCACGATGCTTGTTGCGGCCTCCCTTGGACACCCTCACATGTCCGTGGTCGTCTCGGTCACACCAGACGGTGAAGGGCTCAAGGTGACCAAGGAGTACTGGGGTGGCATCACAGCGGACTACCGGGTGAACCTGCCTGCGGTGCTTGGCATCCAGACGGCCCGTGAGGCACCGAGGTATGTAGCAGTTGCACGTATCAGACAAGCACAGGAATCCGGAGCGCTCGAATCGGTCGACATGGCTCAACCCGATCCGGGAGGTCGCATCCACATCACCGAGATGCGACTGCCAGACGCAGGGCAAGGTGCAGAGATGATCGAAGGCGACGAGGAAGCAGCTGCTGAGAAGGTCTACGAGATCTTGTCCTCGGCCGGAGTGGTGTAGGAGACAACATGGCGAACATCCTTCTCTACGCAGAACATCTCAACGGAGAGATCACAGACGCATCGTTCGAACTGATCGCTCTCGCACGCGGCCTTGCATCGTCGACCGGAGGGACTGTCGAAGCAGCGATCATCGGTGCCGGTGCAAGCGCTCTTGCGGGCCGGCTCGGTGGCGCCGACACGATCCTGGTCGGCGACACAGATGCCCTGGGTGAGTTCAATCCGCAGGGGCATGCGGCTGTGTTCACAGACCTGATCTCGAGCCGCCAACCCGACATGACCCTCGTGCCCTATACATCTGTTGGCATGGACGTCGCAAGTGTCGCGGCGGCCGCAACGGATCTCCCACTCGTGTCGTACTGTCTCGGCGTCAACGCGCAAGACGGATTGACCGCGACATGCCAGCTCTACGGAGGCAAGGTCGAAGTGGATGTCGAGGTCGACGGCGACAGGGCAATCTTTGCGATGCTCTCCGGCTGCGCATCCGCCGATGACGGGCGGGGTGGAGGCGCCGGCAACGTTGAGCCGATCGACATTTCGATCCCAGATCTCGGGATCACCTTCCTGTCGCTCTCAGAACCCGAAGCCGGGGACGTCGACATCACGGCAGAAGAGGTGCTGATCGCCATCGGACGAGGTATCGAGTCCGAGGACAACATCACCGAGGCCCAGGAGCTTGCCGACGCGATCGGCGCCGCACTTGCAGCATCAAGACCGATCATCGACCAGGGCTGGCTCCCCAAGACCCGCCAGGTCGGCAAGTCCGGTCTGTCGGTCAAGCCGAAGATCTACCTGGCGCTTGGCATCTCCGGCGCTCCGGAGCATCTGGAGGGAATGCGGGACTCGGCCACGATCATCGCCGTCAACTCGGATCCGCAGGCTCCCATCTTCGGGGTTGCCCACTACGGGTGGGTCGGTGACCTGTTCGACTTCATTCCCGAGCTCACCGATCGACTGGAAGGTTGAGGAGACTCCGTTGATCTTCGCTCTGAACGAAGCCGGTCGCGAGACCTTCCTCGGGTTCGGTGGCTTGGCCATCGCGATCTTCTACCTGATGGCCGCTGTTGCGATCGGGCAGTTCCTGTGGGGCTTCTACCGCCGCATTCGGAAGTACTCGAGGGGACGCCCCACCACACGGCTTGACTTCAAGCGATTCGTACGCGCTGTCGCCGACCTCTCGTCGAACCGGACCATCGCAAAGCGCAAACCGGTCGTTGGTGTTGCTCACTTCTTCGTGTTCTGGGGGTTCATCGTGCTGCTCATCGGCACCACGATCATCGCCATCGACGTGGACATCATCGAGGTACTGCTCGGAAGACCCGAGTGGCAGTTCTGGCAAGGACCCTTCTACGTCGTATACGCCTTCGTGCTCGACATCTTCGGTATCGGGTTTGTTGTCGGACTCATCACCCTTGCGGTGATCAGGCGCAAGAAACCCGCACGGCTCGACTACTCGCGCGTCGACGACGTCGAGGCAGACAGAAGCGGCTACTCACTGGACGACAGAGCATTCATGTTGATCCTCCTCGCCATCGGGATATCAGGCTTCTTGCTCGAAGGCTTCCGGATCGCGGCAACCGACTACCCGGACTTCGAGGTCGTTTCGATCGGTGGGTGGGTCATCGCGCAGCTCACTGCCCCCCTCGGGGAGTCGGGGAACGACGTTGCACGCATCGTGACGTGGTGGTTCCACGGAGTTGCCGCCCTTGCGTTCGTGGCCTATCTCCCGTACTCGAAGGGCATGCACGTCATCGACGATGCAGCGAACCTCGCGTTCACGGAACCTCGGTCGGCCGCAGTCCTCGCCGATGTCGAGGACCCGACGGCGCCCGGCTATCGGTCGCTCGACGACTTCACGTGGAAGGACCTTCTCGACCTCGACGCATGTACAAAATGCGGCCGGTGCCACGAGGTCTGCCCGGCCAAGGCCTCGGGTTCACCGCTCTCACCGCGCGATCTCATTCTCGATCTCAGAGAACATGCCGACGCCAAGGCTGGCATCAAGCTCTGGTACGGCCCCGGTGCAACACCCGGTCATGCCGATGCAACAGAGGTCGCCGGTTCTGTCATCGCAAGCGACACGCTGTGGGCCTGTACGACCTGTATGGCATGCATGGAGGTGTGCCCGGTCGGGATCGAACACATCCCGACCATCGTCCAACTGCGGAGACGTCTCGTCGATGTCGGTGATGTCGAGCCCGGTCTACAAACCGCGTTCCAATCGCTCGCCAGAGGCGGAAACAGTTTTGGGAAGTCTGCCAAACAGCGAGCGCGTTGGACGAAGGGCCTCGACTTCAAGCTGAAGGATGCACGAAAGGAACCGGTCGACTACCTCTGGTTCGTCGGTGACCACGGTTCGTTCGACCCGAGGGCAACCGAGGTTTCCCAGGCCGTGGCACGATTGATGACACAAGCAGGTGTCGATTTTGGGATCCTGTACGACGGTGAGAAGAACGCGGGCAACGACGTGAGACGAGCAGGCGAGGAAGGTCTGTTCGAGATGCTCCGCGACCAGAACGTCGAGGCGCTGGAGTCGGCCGACTACCAGCGCATGTTCACCACGGATCCTCACAGCCTCAACACGTTGCGAGGTGAGTATCCGACGGACGACGATGTGCTTCACTACACGGCGCTGCTCGACGCATCCGTGGCTGCAGGAACGCTCGAACTCGGCGGGCTCGAAGGAAAGGCCACCTATCACGACCCTTGTTACCTCGGCAGGTATCAGGACGAATACGACGCCCCACGCAGGCTCATCGAAGCAACCGGTCTCGAGGTCGTCGAGATGGGTCGGTGCAGGGAGAACAGCTTCTGTTGCGGCGCCGGCGGCGGTCGAATCTGGATGGACGACTCTGGTCTCGATGAGCGTCCCGCTGAGAACCGGATCCGAGAGGCTGTAGCTCTCGGTGATGATGTGAAGTACTTTGTCGTGTCGTGCCCCAAGGACATGATCATGTACTCAGATGCCGTCAAGACAACAGGCAACGACGGCAAGATCGAAGTCATCGACGTCGCCCAGCTCGTCGAACGCGCAATGGAGGTGGTGCCTGTTGGCTGAGAGCAGCATTCCACTTCACATCCAGAGCGCACGGGAGGATGATCTCACGGCGCGTGCCATCGGCATGGATGTCGCCGGTGTACTTCGTTATCAGATCAGTGTGCTCGACCGCGAGGACCGGCTCGAGTCGGGCACCGGCGACTGGAAGGGATCGTTTCGGTCCGATCCGACGGAGCGTGAACTTGCAGCGCGCGAGTCGGTTCTCCGAACCATGCAGATCGTATCGAACCCTGAGTGTTTCAGCATCCTCGAAGCACTCCACGGACCCGAGAACCTGACAACCAGCCAGCTCGTCGAAGCGACCGGGCTCGGCAAACTGCCACTCCAGGAGCGGATCGGCGATCTTGTGTCCGCAGGCCTTGCATCGAAGGTCCCCGAGGCCGACCAGGTGCTCATCACCAGCGGAGGGCGTGCGGTGACCGAGCTCATCAACCGGGCCATCGCGGTGGCAGCGCACGAGCTCGCGGGAATCGAATGAGATGTCCCTTCTGCGACCAGACGGGTACGAGACCGGAGCTCCACGCTCACCTCACCGAGACGCACGCGGACGAGGTGATCGCCGAGCACGACTCCTGGGGACGGCGGTTCATGGAACTCGAGTGCCCGAAGTGCGACGAGGGGCATCGCCAGGAAGTCAAACCCAGATACAACGATCCCCAGTTCCTCGAGGAGCACCACCGCGAGATTCGACTTGTGGCATTCGATCTGTTCCTCTATCACTGGGAGGACAGACACACCGAGGAGACAACAGATGAGTGAAGTACGCGGCTGCAACATTCCAGAAGACCTCTACTACTGGCCCGAGAAGCACGTATGGGTGAAACCACAGGACGACGGGACGGTGATCGTCGGCGTAACCGACGTCGCACAGAGCCTCGCCCACGCGATCATCTCGGCGCTTCCCAAGAAGGTGGGAAGGCCGGCCAAGAAGGGGCGCTCGCTCGGAACGATCGAGAGTGGCAAATGGGTTGGACCGGTTACCTCCCCTGTGACCGGCGAAGTGCTCGAAACGAACCCTGCGCTTGGCACCAATCCAGGTGTCATCAACACCGATCCGTACGGTGGGGGCTGGTACATGAAGATCCAACCGGACGACTGGGATTCCGACGTCGCCGATCTTGTCACAGGCCCGGATGGTGTTGCTGCCTACGAGGCATTCCTCGAGGCCGAAGGGATCGAATGCGGGTGACTCCTTGATCGTCCACCGCGGTTGCGCGATCCCTGACGGGCTCTCCTACGACGTCGAGGGTGACCTGTGGGTGCACTTCGAGGGTGATGTTGCACGAATGGGTCTCACCGACGTCGCCCAGACACGTATGGGGAAGATGGTGTCCATCAGGTTCAAGAGGGTCGGCAGAAGAGTCGCTGCAGGAAAGTCGATTGCAACGGTCGAGTCCGCGAAGTGGGTCGGGCCGATCCACTCCCCTTTCGACGCGGAGATCATCGCCACGAATGATGGTGCGTTCTCAGACGACATCCTCATCGCGAACAAGGACCCGTACGAGGCGGGCTGGATCTCAGTTGTCAGGCCGGACGACCCTTCAACAGCGCCCGATGGGCTGCTTGTAGATGTTGCCGCTGTGGAGGCATACCGCACACGGATCGACGGACTCGACATCAGTTGTTACCGGTGCGCAGATTGACCAGTCCAAAAGGAAGGTACCTATGACCATTCGACTCATCGACTTCGGCCAGGTGGAATCCCTCCGCTCGCTCGCCATCTTCCATGGCGTCGGGTATGCAATGCGTGAGGACACCCCCGATACGATCACGATCACTCGCCCTCTCGACCCGTTCGTGAGCATCGGGCACCACCAGGATGCGAAGACGGAGGTCGATCTCGAGTTCTGTCGGGAAGCCGGCGTTCCTGTGTACAGAAGAGAAATCGGTGGCGGGGCCGTGTACCTCGATGAGGGGCAGACGTTCTGGCACACGATATTCCACGAGTCCAGAGTGCCAACCACCCTTGCAGACATCTACACGAAGTTCCTCGAAGGACCTGTCCTTGCGTTGAACCGCATGGGTATCCCTGCAGTGCATCGACCCGTCAACGACATCCAGGTCGGAGGTCAGAAGATCGGCGGCACAGGTGCAGCAACAGTCGGCGAGTCGATGATCGTGGCAGGCAGTCTGATGTTCGACTTCAACTATGAGCTGATGGTCAGGGTGCTCCGTGTTCCGTCCGAGAAGTTCCGCGACAAGATGTACTCGACGATGAAGGAGTACCTCACCACGATCAACCGGCAACTCGGAGATGATGCACCGAGTCGCGAAGAGGGTGTTCGCATCCTCATCGAGTGCTTCAGCGAGACCCTCGGCGCCGAGCTCGTGCTCGACGAACCTCGACCCGACGAGCTCGCTGCCATTTCCAAGCAGGAGGAGCGGATCGCGTCGGCGGAGTGGCTCCATCTCGATGGACTCCCACCGTCGGGGGACAAGGTGAAGATCGCCGAGGGTGTGAATGTTGTTGAGGGCGTCCACAAGGCACCGGGCGGACTTGTGCGTGCCAGCGTCGCGGTGCGCGATGGCGCCATCGACGGGATCCTGCTCTCTGGTGACTTCTTCATGGAGCCCGCGGAATCACTCCACGATCTCCAGGACGCGTTGGTCGGCGTCGAGCACACCACCGATGCCGTGCTCAGCGTCGTCAAGGCGACGCTGGACGCCGTCGATGCTCCGGGCCTCGACGCTACAGACATCACCGCAGCAGTAATGGCCACTCCCCAAACCTGACCCATCCATTCTGGCGTCAATGCGGCCGGTATTTCGGCCGCATTGACGCCAGAAAGAGAAAGAGATATGCGCTACGGATTCGTCATCGACCAGACGACGTGTATCGGCTGTCACGCGTGCACGGTCGCCTGCAAGACTGAGCATCAGGTGCCTCTGGGGGTCAACCGCACCTGGGTGAAGTACGTCGAGCAAGGGGTATGGCCGGACACGAAACGCTCCTTCTCCGTGATGCGGTGCAACCACTGCAGCGATGCTCCATGTGTCACGATCTGTCCGACGTCGGCGCTGTTCAAGCGCGGGGACGGCATCGTCGATTTCGACACATCGAGATGTATCGGGTGTAAGTCGTGCATGCAGGCATGTCCGTATGACGCCCTCTACATCGACCCGGACGAGCACACCGCCCAGAAGTGCAACTACTGCGCCCACAGGGTCGAGGTCGGCATCGAACCCGCGTGTGTGGTCGTGTGTCCCGAACAGGCGATCGTTGCCGGAGACCTGGACGACCCCACAACGAGGATCGCCCAGATGGTCGCCGCGGGGAACCTGACGCAGCGAGCCGTGGAGCGCGGAACAAGTCCGAACCTCTGGTACAAGGGTGCCCAGTCGGTGAACATCGAGCCCCTTGCTGCGGCACGAACGACAGACGGCGGCATGTGGCGAGATCCGAAGGACATGGAACAATCGTGGCTGAGCATCGATCTCACCACCGATGCAGCCGGTCGGAGAACGGGCGTGAACGCCGCGGGTTCGGTCGCCCATGACGATGCGGGCGCCCCACGGGTTGTGTATGCGAACGACTTCCCGATGCCGTGGGGTTGGCGTGTGTCGAGCTACTTCCTCACCAAGGCGATGTCTGCAGGTATCGCTATCGCTGCAGCAATGGCGATCCTGTTCGGTGCATCGATGGAATCGATGTGGATACGGCTGACCGCCCCGCTCGTGGGTGGGCTGCTCCTCCTGCTCACAGGCGTGCTCCTCATCACCGATCTCAAGCGGCCCGACCGTTTCTACTACCTGCTCACACGAGGCAACCCGTCATCGTGGTTGGTTCGCGGTACGTGGATCCTCACTGCACAGGCTGCCGGCTTCGCCGTATGGTTCCTCGCTGCCCTCGGAGGTTTCCCCGACCTGGCGCGTGTCGCGATCTGGCTGTCCGCATTCGTCGGATTGGGAACTGCCGGATACACGGCATACCTCTTCGCTCAGGCGAAAGGGCGCGTCCTGTGGGGCAGTCCCCTCCTTGTGTGGCACATGATCGCCGCCGCCTTCGCCGTCGGCGGAGGTGTGTCACTCATCGCGTCTCTCTTCTCGACCACGAGAACCGTTGACCTCGGCAGCGTCCTGCTCACGTCGGCCACGGCGGTGCCGACGGGCACATTCGCCTTTGCGTTGACAATGCTGCTCGGGGCTCTCGCACTGGGGATGATCGCTGCTCTCGAGAGAAGCGTCACCCATGACCCCGGCGCCGACCTCGCTTTTCACCATATGACACAGGGAGAGTTCGCCACCAGATACCGCGCCGGACTCGTCATGGCGATCGTGTTACCTGCCCTCGCCGGCGTCGCAGTGCTGTCCGGGGCACCGGTGATCTTCGGAGCGATCGGTGGTCTTTCGGCGATGATCGGCGTGTGGCTCCTCGATGACGCATTCGTACAGGCCGGGCAGAGTGTTCCGCTGACATGAGGTTCATATGACAACAGACAACAAGCTTCCACGGCTCACTGAGGGCACGGGCCTCACGAACTTCCCGCCACCGGACCGGTGGGATGACTGGGAGGAGTACGACGCACAGGCATGGCCCGAGCGGGTCAAGAACCGCTTCAGGCTCGTGCCGACCACCTGTTTCAACTGCGAGTCGGCATGTGGCCTCCTTGCCTATGTCGACAAGGACTCCGGCGAGATCCGCAAGTTCGAGGGGAACCCCGAGCACCCCGGTTCACGCGGGCGCAACTGTGCGAAGGGTCCCGCAACGATCAATCAGGTCAACGACCCGGAACGCATTCTCTACCCGATGCGACGTGTTGGCGAGCGCGGCAGCGGGCAGTGGGAGAGGGTCAGCTGGGAGGAAGCCCTCACGGACATCGGCTCGCGTATGGGCAAGGCCATCCGGGAGGGCCGCAACGACGAGATCATGTATCACGTCGGCCGTCCGGGAGAGGACGGGTTCATGGACCGCACGCTCAAGGCGTGGGGTGTCGACGGTCACAACAGCCATACGAACATCTGCAGCTCGGGTGCCCGTGTCGGGTACGCCCTTTGGTCCGGGTACGACCGACCTTCGGCGGACTTCGCCAATGCCCGGTTCATCCTGCTGCTCTCGGCCCATCTCGAAACGGGTCACTACTTCAACCCGCATGCCCAGCGGATCATGGAAGCAAAACAGGCAGGCGCCCACATCGCAACAGTTGATCCCAGACTGTCCAACACGGCCTCGATGTCGGATCACTGGTTGTCATGCTGGCCGGGCACGGAACCAGCAATGCTCCTTGCGATTGCACGGTTGCTCCTCGAGTGGGATGCCGTCGACCATGACTTCATGGAACGCTGGGTCAACTGGGAGGACTCCCTGACCCACAAGTACCCGGACAGGGCCCGGACATATGAATCCTTCATCGAGGCGCTCAAGGACGAATACGCGCAGTACACGCCCGAATGGGCCGCCGACGAATGTGGCGTCAAAGCCTCCCAGATAGAGGCTGTTGCCAGAGGCATCGCCGATGCAGGGCATGCGTTCTCATCCCACACGTGGCGCTCGGTCGGTTCGGGGAACCTCAGCGGATGGCAGGGTGCCCGTACGCTCCAGTTCCTCCATGTGCTCACTGGTTCTGTCGGCACCAGGGGCGGCCTGTCACCTTCCGGCTGGGTGAAGTTCAAGCCACCACACTGGAACATGCCACCTACTCATTCACGCTGGAACGAGCTGCTGTGGCCCAAGGAGTACCCGCTCTCGCATCACGAGATGTCCATCCTGCTGCCCCACTTCCTCAAGGAGGGTCGAGGCAAGCTCGACGTGTACTTCACTCGTGTCTACAACCCGGTGTGGACGAACCCTGACGGCTTTTCGTGGCTCGAGGTCCTTACGGACGAGGACAAGATCGGTCTTCACGTTGCGCTCACTCCAACATGGTCGGAGACGGCGTGGTACGCCGACTACATCCTCCCCATGGGAGTGTCGGCCGAACGCCATGACACACATTCATACGAGACACACGCTGCGAAGTGGCTCGGGTTCCGCCAGCCGGTGCTGCGAGTCGCTGCAGAACGCGACGGCAGGACAATCGAACGAACCTACGAGACGAACCCCGGTGAGGTTTGGGAAGAGACCGAGTTCTGGATCGACCTCTCATGGAAGGTCGACCCCGACGGCACTCTCGGAATCAGAGAGTGGTTCGAATCCCCGAACGACCCGAGTCGGCCTGTGTCCGTGGACGAGTACTACGGATGGATGTTCGAGAATTCCGTGCCGGGGCTACCGGACAAGGCCGCCGCCGAGGGTCTGACGCCGCTCGGGTACATGCGCAAATACGGCGCTGTTGAGGTCGAGCGCGATGTGTACAAGGTCAACGAACGACCTGCAGATGAAGGTGGCGTCGAGATCGATGGCGCCATGCTGCAGGGGTTCAAGACACCCTCCAAGAAACTCGAGTACTACTCCAAGACGATGGACGACTGGGGCTGGCACGACGAGACGATCCCCGGCTATCAGAAGACACATGTCTATTGGCGTGACATGGATATGGAGGGCTCAGAGCGCATACTGCTGCCGATCTTCCGACTCCCGACACTCATCCACACGAGGTCGGGGAACGCCAAGTACCTGTATGAGATCAGCCACGGCCATCCGCTGTGGATGAACGCATCCGATGCGGAGAAGCTCGGGTTCAAGACCACGGACCTGGTCCGTATCGAGACAGACTCAGGCCACTTCGTGATGCGAGTGTGGGCGACCGAAGGAATCAGACCGGGCGTGGTGGCGGCATCACATCATCTCGGTAGATGGCGCCAGGACAAAGAAAGTGGAAACGACCGGTGGTCCTCCGGCCTCGTTGACGTCGAACAACTTGGTGATGGCAAGTGGCGGCTCAGGCAACTTGGCGGCATCGAACCGTTCACGTCGGACGATCCCGATTCGGAGCGCATCTGGTGGAAGGACCCGGGCGTCAACCAGAACCTCGCATTTCCCGTGCACCCGGATCCCATCTCGGGGATGCATGCCTGGCATCAGCGAGTCCGGCTTGTGAAGCCGGAGCCGGGTGACCAGTACGGCGATGTCGTGGTCGACACCAACAAGTCCTTCGAGGTCTACAAGCAGTGGCTCGCCAAGACCAAACCGGGACCGGGTCCCGGAGGCCTCCGCCGCCCCCTCCACTTCGACCGCCCCGTGAAGCCAACTGACGAGGCCTACCAGACCTACGACTGACGACAAGATGTCCCCCTGTCGTGAGAGCGCGGAGCGAGCCAGCCCCGGTCCTGAGTCGGACTTCGTCTGATCAGGCGCACCAAACACTGCTCGGAATTCTCTTGCGATACGCCCGCGGGATTCAGAGCCCGACGAGGTCACGCAGCTCGGCTCTGCGGTCGGCGGTCACGAACTGGCTGTTGTGGCGAAGGTCAAGGCTGGCGTTGATCGCTGTGATCACTCTGTCGTCTCGCTCTGCCGGATGGCTTGCGAAGTTCTCAACGAACCATCGATCAATCTCGGAGGAACGCCAAAGCCGATACCGACCTCGCGGATCCGTGACAGGCGCGGGGAAGCCACCCGGGCCACGATCGCCTGATACCAGCAACCTCACGCTCTCCCGCGTGCGCCCAGTCCGCACAGCGATGTCGGCCATCGACACCAGCCCGGCATCAGCAACCCGAATCACCTCGACATCGCTGATCGACTCCACATCGGCAATAGCCGACAGAACGGCATCTTCAAGCACATCAGCCTCTCTGTCGAAATCGAGATACTGCGTTCCATCGCTCCGACCAACGAGGGCGTCGTCGCATCCGGCGTCGAAGAGGGCGTCTGCGGCATCGTCAGATTGGAGGTCTGATCCTTCGACTATGAGCGTGAACTGATAGGTGGTCATCTAGCTGCCCTCAAGGTCTGTCCACTCGTGTGGACACTTGTCGATTGCTCGGCGGATCTGCTTTGCATGGTTGCCAGGATTGCGCGGAGTCGACCAGATCGAAACCTGACAACCCGACCGGCTGGACTCGCCACACCTCATGACACCCCAACGATGTCCGGACGATGTAGACATCACTGTCCACCCTGCCTCCTCGGCTTCCTCAAGCACAGCCTCGACGTCCTTTTTCGGATGCCGAGATCTCGCCATGTTGACACCATACAACACCCGTTGTTTCGTGTCAACACCGGTACGGGACGACGAACGACCGGCAAGCAAGCACAAAGTAGGGAAGACTCATCGCGCTCTCATCTGCGTCCCATGCCGGACTCATCGGGATCGTCGATCGTGTGGGCATGAACGACATCAATCGCACACATGACGGGCCCGTCGAGGTCGCAGCGCTCCTGCTCTTCGTGCAGGGCGCCATTGCCGTAGCACTCGCGTTCGAAGCTGTTGGAGCGGCCATCCTCTTTGGAGGAGCGTCGGGCATCTCGGCACTGCTCACGGTGGTGGGTGCCGTAGCAACGCTTGTACTCGTTGCCAGGCTCTCCAAACGTCGGGCATCCACGCGGCGTTGGGTGATGGCTCTACAGGTCGGCTGGGTGGTCCTTGCCGCCGTTGACCTCGGACTCGCATTGGCCCTTGCGGGGCGCGGCCTGACACCGACCGGATTCCTCGTCCGGATGGTGCTTCCGGGAGCCATCTTCTGGCTGCTGCGACGCCCCGCTGCCAAAACTGAGTTCCGCAACGGAGATGCTGTGGACGAACCGGTCGACGAGAGTCGGGAACTCGAGGAGGTGTTGGCATGAACGACGGTGTCAACCTTCTCGACCGGTACATTGGAAGCCCCATCTACGGGATGGCACCCGAGCATGGCGCCGCCCTACTCCTCGTGCTCATGGTCGGATTCGGATCACTCCTGGTGAGATTCCTTGCGAATCGCGGCCACACCCGGTCGGAGGCTGTTGCGATCCGATATCGGTCCCTGCCGTCGACCCAGCGATTACTCGCCTGGTTGCTCGCCATTTCTGCAGCCTCCAACCTGGGGATGGCCCTGGGGAGGATGGCGTCTCCCGTGTCGTTGTGGCTCATCATTGTCGCCGGCGCGCAACTGGTCGTTGGCTGGAGGTTGCTCACGGGTCGGAGCTGGCGTGTTGCGGCCTCTTCTGTCCTCATCGCTGCACTGACCGTCAACCTTGGGCTCTCGGTCGCCGGCGTTACCGTGGACCAGGTCGGCCTGGTGACGGCACTGGTCGAAGCGACCGCGCTCGCAGTCGTCCTTCGGTCGGTTGAGGGTGGCAGGCTGCGCCGCTTCGTGGCATCCGCGACGGTCATCGGTGCGATCGGATTCACAACTCTGGCCGGTTGGGGTGGGGCCGTTGTCGCCGGCATCGGAGGCGAGAAACTCGGCGACACACCACTGCCGGCAGTGCTACTCCCGATCGGAACGGACCGTGCCCCGACAGCATCCGAGCAGGCAGAGGCCGACCGGATCCACGCAGAGACCGTCGCCGCCATTGCAAAGTACGAAGACGTTGCGGTCGCTGCCGCCGCCGGATACAAGGTCGACCAGATCGTCGGATCCCAATACCACGCTGAGAACCCGGCCTTCAAATCTGACGGAGTGGTTCTCGATCCGGAGCGGGTTGAGACCCTTGTCTACGAAGCGGGACCTCAAGGGCCGATCCTGCTCGGAGCCCTGTATGAGATGGAGTCGATCGGCGAGCCGGGCCCGGCATTCGGCGGTCCTATCACGGTGTGGCACGCCCACGACCACATCTGCTTCGCGTTCACGCCGCCGGCGATCGCCGGTTTCGAATCACCGCTCGGCGCCTGCCCGCTGGCCTCGATATCGATACCTGTCACCAACGAGATGATCCATGTGTGGACGATCCCCGGCGTCGAGAACCCCTACTCGGAGCTCGACGAGGATTGGCTCGCCGAGTACGTCAAGAGCACCTCCGCAGCGTCCCCGTGGTCTCGTTCCGCTGCCGGACGGATTGACCGCGGCTACTCTCAGTCGAGGCAGTTGAGGCCGAGACTTGGGAGAGATTGGTGGCAGACAGCATCGGAAGCAGCACGAGACACAGGGCCAGGGGGCCATTGCTGTGAACAGCATGGACCACGGCATGCAAGGATCGGAAGGCCGAGCTCCTGAGGACGAGGCAAACAGTCTGAGCCTGTTCGGTGCAGTGTCCCTCGGCACCGGGGTGATGATCGGAGCAGGGATCTTCGCCCTGACCGGCCAGGTCGCGGCCCTTGCCGGTGACAGTTTTCCCATAGCGTTCCTCTTCGCCGCCGTCATTGTTGCGTTCAGCGCCTACTCCTATGTGAAGCTGTCCAACGCGTTCCCCTCCTCCGGCGGGGTTGCCATGTTCCTCAAGGAGGCGTACGGCCTCGGCACGGCGACCGGCGTCTTTGCCCTCTTGATGTATGTGTCGATGGTCATCAGCGAGAGCCTCGTGGCCCGCACGTTCGGTGCCTACGTTCTCCAGATCATCAACCTGGAACCCACATCCTTCTGGATCCCCGCGCTCGGCGTCGCGCTCCTCGCTGTTGCGTTCATGGTCAACATCGCTGGCAACCGTGCCATCCAGGCTTCCCAGGGTGTCATGGCCGCCATCAAGGTCGGGGGACTCGCAGTCTTCGCTATCGCCGGGCTGTGGTTCATCAACGCCGCCAACTTCACGAATGGATCACAGGGAACGGAGACCTTCAAGTCTGGAGGGTTCTTGGCCGGCGTGGCCCTGGCCATCCTCGCGTACAAAGGGTTCACCACCATCACCAACAGTGGTGGCGAGATCGTCGACCCTCACCGCAACACCGGACGGGCGATCATCATCTCGATCGCGATTTCGGCCGTTCTCTACATCGCTCTTGCGGTGATGGTCGCAGGCAACCTCACCCTCACCGAGATCATCGACGCCGAGAATTTCGCCCTTGCCGAGGCTGCGCGGCCTGCATTCGGCAACGCAGGGGTTTGGTTCACCGTTGTCCTGGCCGTGGTGGCGACTGCCTCAGGAGTCATGGCCAGTGTTTTCGCTGCGTCCAGGATGCTGGCCATGCTCACCCGCATGAAGGAAGTCCCTCACCGTCATTTCAGAATGCCGGGCACCCTTCGCACGCACGCCATGGTGTATACCGTCGCGTTCGCCATCGTCCTGACGATCCTCTTCGATCTGCGGCGAATCGCGGCCCTGGGCGCGATCTTCTATCTCATCATGGATATCGCCATCCATTGGGGGATCCTTCGTCACCTCCGGTCCCGCATAGATGTCAGGCCGACCATCGTGGTGACTGCGATCGTGCTCGATGTCATCGTCCTCGCCGCATTCCTGTGGGTCAAGGCGTCCGAAGACACACTCATCCTCATCGTCGCCGCAGCAGGCATCGCCCTCATCGTCGCCGGAGAGCGGCTCTTCATGTGGTCCCACACGGACAGCGACGGCACCATGGACATGTGATCCTGTCCCAATCCGTCGAACCGCCGAACTATCCCCTCGGTCCCGAATCGATCACCGACTGATCCACACCTTGTGAATACTGCTTGAAGTTCTCTTCGAACATCCCGGCGAGCTTCTTCGCCTGAGCGTCGTAGCCTGCCCCGTCATCCCACGTTCTCCGAGGCTGGAGCAGCTCTGTGGGAACTCCGGCGATCTCGGCTGGGACCGACAGGCCGAATACCGGGTCCTCGGCAAACTCGACGTCATCGAGGTCGCCGGCCAGCGCGGCGTTGAGCATCGCGCGGGTGTGCGGGATACGGATGCGGTAGCCAACACCGTGGGGACCGCCGGTCCAACCGGTGTTGATCATCCAGAGCCCCGGATCGAACTCGTCGATCTTGTCCGCAAGCACACCCGCGTAGTACGACGGAGGCAGGGGCAGGAACGGGGCGCCGAAGCACGGCGAGAATGTCGCAACGGGCTCATTGATGCCTCGCTCGGTGCCGGCGAGCTTTGCGGTGTAACCGGACATGAAGTAGTACATCGCCTGCTCCTTGGAGAGCCGCGAGATCGGAGGAAGCACACCGAAGGCGTCGGCCGATAGGAATACGATATTCGCTGGATGACCGGCAACGCCGCTCTTCACGACGTTCGGAAGGTGCAGAAGGGGATAGGAGCACCGAGTGTTCTCGGTCTTCGATCCGTCATCCCATTCCACCAGCCGGCTCTCAGGGTTCAGCGCAACGTTCTCGAGAAGTGTCTCGAACTGGTTGGCTGCCTCGTAGATCAATGGCTCGTCCTGCGGACTCAAGCTGATCGTCTTGGCGTAGGAACCACCTTCGATGTTGAAGATTCCGTCTTCACCCCAACCGATCTCGTCGTCACCGATCATGCCGCGCGTCGGGTCGGTGGCCAAGGTCGTCTTGCCGGTGCCCGACAGCCCGAAGATGACCGCGGCGTCGCCTGAGTCACCGACGTTGGCCGAGGCGTGCATCGATAGGGCGCCGGACTTGGGAAGCAGGTAGTTCATCACGGAGAAGACGGACTTCTTCATCTCACCCATGTAGCTCGTGCCACCGATGAGCAGTACCTTGTGAACGAAGCTGATGACGATGAACACTTCGCTGCGAGTGCCGTCCCTCTCCGGGACCGCCTTGAAGTTCGGGGCGTGGACGATCGTGAAGTCGGGCATGAAAGGATCGATCGTGTCGTCATGTTCATATGTACGCGGAAGACGGAACATGTTCCGACAGAAATGAGCATGCCAGGGGCTCTCCGTCAGAACACGCACAGCGAGCTGGTGCTTCGGATCCGCTGCAGCGTATACGTCCTGAACGTACAGATCCTTCTGTCCGAGGTGTTCGGTCACACGGTTGTACAGAGCTTCGTAGACCTCTGGCTCGATCGGGTGGTTGACTTCGCCCCACCAGATCTCTGATTCGGTCGACTCTTCACGGACGATGAACTTGTCCTTGGGGCTTCTGCCCGTGTACGGGACGGTGTCGACCACGAGTGGGCCCTTGTGGGCGAGAACGCCCTCTCCACGCCGCAGGGTGTGCTCGACGAGGACCGGAGTCGTGAGATCCCAGTAGACCTCCGCTTCAGGCTTGATTCCGTGCATGGCCAGATCGCGCATGATCCCTCTCTCGAATGTTGGGCGTAGGATATGCAGGTATCCCAACTCAATGAGTTTCCCCCTTTGCGCACCCAACTCGAGACCAACGCATCATGGTGCCGTGAGGGACGCCGGAACTGCGAAAACACAGTCACCTTCCTACCCGTACCCGGTGCCACGTCAGCATGCTCGCCGACTGGTTGTCCGGCTCGGTGAGACCTACCATTCCAGCGTGGCATCACTGAAGAAGTCGCATTCCGTCGAGGTCGACGCCGACAGGTCGAAGCGACCCGCGGCGGGCCGGGTCAAGATCCGCTCGATCGCACTCCCGACCGAACACGGCGGCTGGGGGTTCACCCTCGAACCGATTCTGCTCGGACTTCTCGTGGCTCCGTCCGTATCTGGGTGGGGGATATCGGCAGCAGCCCTCGGAATATTCCTCGCTCGTCGCCCCCTCAAGATCCTCTCGACCGACCTCGTGCGGGGTCGGTGGCTCCCGAGATCGACGGTGGCACTCATCTTCGCCCTCATCTACGGGAGCTTCGCCCTCACCGGAGCGGTTGGGGCCGTCTTCACCTCGGAGGGTCCGTTCTGGATCCCGGTCCTCGCGGCAGCACCGTTCGCGCTCCTCGCGCTTCGAGCCGATGCACACAGTAAGAACCGGGCGCTGGTGGCGGAGTTGTCCGGATCCGTTGCCATGGGCGCAACCGTCGCGGCGATCACCATCGCCGGCGGGTGGGACCTTTCGTCGTCGTTCGGTCTGTGGCTCGTCCTTGCTGCACGCGACATCGCCGCGATCGTGCTCGTCCGGGGACAGGTGCGCCGCTTGCACGGGAAGCCGGTAGCGGCGAAGAACATCTACTCGGTCCAGGCCGCGGCGGTCGGTGCGGTGGCCATTGCAGCCGCCGCTGGGATCGTCCCCTGGCTCAGTGTCATTGCGGTTGGGATCGTCGGCCTCGTTGCC
>CAZWMX010000020.1:19641-21785 GCA_964635205.1 uncultured Acidimicrobiaceae bacterium
TTCCACCGGCGCAGACCGGGCACGGGGTACGCAGCCTGCTCTCTCGAGAAGGCATGGCTCCAATCGTCTGAGGTCACATCCTCGGCCGGATATGGTGCATTGCGCAGAACCGAGTCCTCCTCGGCAAGTGCCCCGGAAGCGACCTCGTCGATCTCGGCTTTGATTGCGACCATGGCGTCGACGAACCGGTCCAGTTCGTACTTCGACTCAGACTCCGTCGGTTCGATCATCAGCGTGCCCGCCACAGGGAAGGACATCGTCGGGGCGTGAAAGCCGTAGTCGATGAGGCGCTTTGCGATGTCCTCGTTCGTGATCCCAGTCTCGGCCTCGATCTGGCGGATGTCGATGATGCACTCGTGCGCAACGAGACCCATCGGGCCCGTGTAGAGCACCGGGTAGTGCTCGCCAAGGCGCTTGGCGAGGTAGTTGGCGCCGAGCACCGCCATCTCGGTCGACTTCAGAAGACCCTCCGGACCGAGCATCGCGATGTACATCCACGAGATCGCAAGGACGCCGGCCGATCCCCATGGCGCCGAAGACACCGCACCGGTCCCATCATCTGGACCCCGAAGATCCGGAACAAGACTGTGACCGGGCAGATACGGCGCAAGGTGTGCCTTCACACCGATGGGCCCGACTCCCGGCCCACCACCACCGTGTGGTATCGCAAACGTCTTATGCAAGTTGAGATGGCTCACATCCGACCCGAACGACCCGGGCTCGGCAAGGCCGACCATCGCGTTGAGGTTCGCTCCGTCCAGGTACACCTGTCCGCCATTGTCATGGACGATGTCACAGATGTCGACGATCGCCGATTCGAAAACGCCATGGGTGGACGGGTAGGTGACCATCATCGCTGCAAGGTTGTCGGCATGCTCGGTCGCCTTCGCCTCGAGGTCTGCAACATCGATGTTTCCGTCATCGTCGCACTTGACCACGACAACCTTCATCCCAGCCATCACTGCCGACGCGGGGTTCGTGCCATGTGCAGACGAAGGGATCAGGCAGATATTGCGGTGTCCTTCGCCTCGGGACTCGTGGTATCCACGGATGGCGAGCAACCCGGCGAATTCACCCTGTGCACCCGAGTTCGGCTGCACAGAAACCGCGTCGTAACCCGTGATCGACGCAAGCCAGGATTCGAGGTCGTCGATCAGTTCGAGATACCCCGCCGCCTGATCGAGTGGGACATACGGATGGATGTCGGTGAACTCCGGCCAGGTGATGGGTGCCATCTCAGATGACGCATTGAGTTTCATCGTGCAAGAACCCAACGGGATCATCGACCGGTCAAGGGCAATGTCCTTGTCCTGAAGCCGCCGCAGGTAACGAAGCATCTCGGTCTCGGAGCGGTATCTGTGAAATGAAGGGTGCACCAAGAACGGGCTCACCCTTGTGAAACCATCGGGGATCCCATCCGTGTCCGTGTCACCCGATGCCTCGACACCGAACACCTCGCACAAGGCACCGAGATCCTCGTCGGTCGTCGTCTCATCAACAGACACACCAACGGTGTGCTCGTTGACGTGACGCAGGTTCATCCTCCCGTGCCGAGCCTTGGTAAGTATCTCCTGAGCGTTAGCGACCTCTACGGTCAGCGTGTCGAACCACGTGTCGTTGACGACCCGAACTCCTCCCGCACGGAGCCTTCCGGCGAGAGTGCTGGCCATTCGGTAGATGTTCGAGGCGATCTCGATCAGCCCCTCTGGTCCGTGGTACGTGGCGTACAGCCCGGCCATCACGGCGAGGAGGACCTGGGCGGTACAGATGTTGGACGTCGCCTTGTCCCTGCGGATGTGCTGCTCGCGGGTCTGGAGCGTGAGCCGGTATGACGGCCGGCCCTTCGTATCGATGGAGACACCAACAAGACGGCCGGGCAGCGATCGACGGTACTTGTCACGTGTTGCCATGAAGCCTGCGTGCGGGCCGCCGAACATCATCGGAACGCCGAAGCGTTGGGACGATCCGATCGCCACGTCTGCTCCCAGCTCCCCTGGAGGGGTGATGAGCGTCAGAGCCATGAGATCTGTTGCTACGGCAACGAGGGCTCCGGACTCGTGGGCCTTCTCGATGATCGGTGCAATATCGGGGATGTGGCCGTGTGTGCCGGGATACTGGAGGAGTACACCGAAGACGGCGTCGGC
>CAZWMX010000020.1:21885-24692 GCA_964635205.1 uncultured Acidimicrobiaceae bacterium
ACATCGGGCAGGCGGTGTGAGAGGATGGCGTCGGGGACCGCCTGGTAGATCAACTCATCGAAGGAGCCGACTCCGACGGCCTCGAGCATCACACGGGCCTCGTCAGCATTGGGGCCAACGTGGCGGTCTACGAATCCTCGGGGTGTTGCGTGGTCTGACATTGGTTGGCTCCTCAAGGCACGGCGTTCGGCGTGCCCCGTCTGTCGCACAACCTGAGAGATTCACCGCGCAAGCGGCTTTCACCTTCGGTGAGGGCGCAAACCCTGCTTTCCAGATGTGCCTCTTTCCTGCGGTCCGTTTGCCTGAGAGATTCCCGGGGCGGTTGCTCCTTCGGCGTCGGTTATCCGACTCTCCCGCAAGACGTCAATGGCCCTGCAAGGATACCAGCCCATGCCACCATTTGGACTCTGGCGTAGATTGCGGCCACATATTGCCGGAATCTGCGCCAGAGTTCTGCTCATGCAGCCAGCTCTGCTGGTTTCCCGAACTTTCGGTTGAAGAGGACGTAGGCGACGGCACCGGCGGGGATAGGGAGCCAGAACTGGAAGAGCCTGTACGCCAGCGTTGCCAGTGTTGCATCGGGTCCAGGGATTCCGGAAGCCACGAGCATTGCGGTGAGGCCGACCTCAACGAAACCGAGGCCGCCCGGGGTGATGGGAATCATCCCGAGTACCGCTGCACCGGCGAACGCTACAAGCACGAGGCTCGGTCGAGGCTGAGCGCCGACAGCGATAAGCGCAACGATCAACACCATGTAGTCGAGCGTCCAGTTGAGCACCGCGACGATCAACGCCTTGAACCACCGTGCACCGAGTGATTCGACGACCTCGTTCCGTCGGTCAAGGAAGTGTTGAGCTGTTGGATGCCAGTCCTTGTTGAGCTTGTCGGCCAACCAACACACGACGCGCTCGACGACGCCACCGATAAACAGCAGCGGTTTGTCGTACTTCACGACGACGAACACGGCACCGAACATCAAGATGAACAGGGTCGTGCCGACGATTCCCACGGGCAGAAGACCACTCGGTATGGGGGCGGATACCGCTGCGAGGAGAAGGGCAATCGCGGGCAGCGAGAACAACACGAGGTTCGATATGAACGACACGGCCGCGAGCGCCGCTGCGGCCCGCCCCGTCGGCACCCCGGACACAGCGAGCATTTGGAAGTAGGAGGCACCGGCGGCAACGGGACCGCCGGGCACGACCTTTGCCATGGCGTTGGAGACAAGCTGAGACGTTGCTGCAACGAACCGAGAAATGCCGGGAACTGCTATGTGCGTCAGTTCCCACGCAGCCATGAACGCGCCCGTCATGAACGCCCCCATCAACACGAACCAGTACCAGTCGATTCCGGAGAGCTCCTGAGTGGCGGAGAAGAAGTCAACGAGTTTCGGCCACAGGATGTAGAGCACAAATCCCGCGGCGAACAGGAAGGCCGATCGGATCGCAATCGTCTTCCACGGATCTCGACGATTGGTCTGAGGATGTACTTTTTCGCTCATGTTTGTGGAGATTCCCCCGAGTTCCCTGCTCCAAATCTAGCGAATCACACGAAATCAAACGACGAATCGCGCGACAACTTCTCTAGTCGCCCTCAGGTGACGTAGCTTCGTTTGCGTCGCAGATCGCTCTCATCGAGTCGAGATACGGCCAGTAGTCGACCTGGATCGTGTGGCGCGGCCGGTCCTGATACCGCTCGGCACGCTCGAAAGTGTCGGTCACGATCTCGGCACGCATCTCGCCTGTGCTCGGCAGCGACGCACCTGCGAGCAGCTGAGACACCCATCGTGCTTGCTGCTCTGCCAGAGGTGGCAGCGCGCCGACGGGCTGGATCAGTCCAACGAAGAACAACCCTGGCGTATCTACTGGAACAACTTGTTTGTACAGCTTGACCTTGTTGTCATCGGAAGTGAAGACGTCATCATCGAGGAATGGGAACGAGATCCGATATCCCGTTGCGTAGATGATGACATCAGCCCCGGTTCGCTTCCCGTCCACGAATATGACTTCATCCTCGGCGAAGCGTGATATGTCACTTCGCACGATCACCTGACCGTCCTTGACAAGTGCAAGCAGATCAGCCGAGACCGTGGGGTGCTGGCTCAGAATCGGCGTATCGGGAGTCGGGAACCCGTATGACTCCTGACTGCCCCTTGCCACATACAACAGCATCCTGTAGGCGGCGCGCTGCGCAGCGAGCGGCATCTGGGAGGACAACCGCGTGGAGAAGCTGTCCAGTGGCCTCCCGAAGACGTATCTCGGCAGCACATGGGCTCCCGAACGGGTGGAGAGAGTCACAGTCTTCGCGTGCCAGGACAACTCGCTGGCAATGTCCGCTCCGGTATTGCCGGCGCCAACGACTACGACATCCTTGCCGATGAACCGTTCCGGCGTGCGATACGCCTGGGCGTGCATCGTTTCACCCTCGAACGGAACGTCCTGTTCGGGGATGTTCGGATCCCAGTGGTGGCCCGTGGCCACAATGACCGCTCGATAGGGCTTCGTGGCCTCCTCCCCAGAGGTGAGATCCCGCGTCGTGACCTTCCAGTTATCGCCCTCCGGCCGGGCAGCTACAACCTGGTGACGGAACTCGATGTGCTCCTTGAGCCCGTACGTCTCCGCGTACTTGTCCAGGTACTCGAGCACCTGCGTGTGATGCAGATAGGCGGGCCAGTTCTTCGGCATAGCGAGGTCTGCGTATGCAAATCGCCCCTTGGACGTGTCGATGTGCAACGACGCATAGGCCGGAGATCGCCCACTGTCGTTGTCGTACCTCCAGTTCCCCCCCGTGTCACTCCCCATCTCGAA
>CAZWMX010000021.1:0-1240 GCA_964635205.1 uncultured Acidimicrobiaceae bacterium
GGAGAGACCAAGAGGAGGGGCCAAGCTACTCGGTCGTCTCGTCGTTGCTCATGTCGAGCGCGGGGGCAGTGGATGCGGTTTCGCCGAGGTCGAGGGCTTCGATCTTGTCTCCCCTGCTCACGATCTTGCCTGCACTGGTCTTGATCTGGTCGATGTCCCTCGCAGCCTGATCGAAGTGGCGGTCAAGACTTGTCACACGCTCGTTCAACCTCGAGATGTCTGTGAGGAGAACCCCGACCTCTTTCTGGATCACCGAAGCCTGCTTCCGCATCTCCACGTCCCTGAGGATCGCCCTCACGGTCGTGAGAGTCGCCATGAGCGTCGTCGGTGAGACGAGATAGACCTTTCGCTTGTGACTCTCGGCGATGACCGATGGGTGATGGGCATGGAGTTCCCCGTAAACGGCTTCCGATGGGATGAACATGAGCGCGTTCTCCGCCGTGGAACTCTCGCCGTCGATGTCCTGTGCGACATACTTCTCGGCGATGTCCCTGATGTGCTTCTTGGTGTCGTTCGCCAGCTGCTTGCCGGCCTTATCGCGATCGACCTGGTTGTCCGCCTCGAGCATCTCCTGGTACGCCTTGAGCGGGAACTTCGCATCCACCGAGATGGGCCCGGGAGGATCAGGAAGCTTGATGAGACAGTCGACCTGCTTGCCGTTCGCAAGCGGCGCCTGCATCTGGTAGGCGAACGATGGGAGCATGCTCTCGACGAGGTCTGCCAGCTGGACCTCGCCAAACGCCCCGCGGGCAGGGTTGTCGTCAAGGACGTGCTGGAGACTCACGACCTGCTCGGAGAGCGCCTTTATGTTGTCCTGGGCCTTGTCGATCGTCTCGAGACGTTCCTTGAGGCCTGCGAGCGACTCCGCAGTCTCCTTCGAAGATGAAGCGAGGTTCTTGTTCATCTCTGCTTCGACCTTTGCGAGCCGGTCCGCAAGCGTCTGGCCAAGCAGTTGCTGTGACTTCCCGAACGACTCGGTGAGTGCGCGCGACGAGTCGAGCTGGTTCTTGGTGACCGTCTCCACGCTGCCGGCGAGAGCTTGCTGTGAGACAACAAGCTTCTCGACCTCGCTGTGAAGCCCGCCGAAGACGCCTTCGTCCGACTTCATCGCTCGCACCACAAGTACAGCAAGGGCTGCCACCGCCACGATGAGCACGACGATCAGAATGAGCAGAGCGATTTCCAAGGTGTACCCCTATCGGTTCTGACGTTGCTCACAGCGTAGAGGGAGGGTGGGACA
>CAZWMX010000021.1:1340-19108 GCA_964635205.1 uncultured Acidimicrobiaceae bacterium
GCCTTCACGACAGCTTTGAGCGTTGCGGGGACCGCGGGAGGAAGCTCGATGCTGGCTGTTGCCGTGTCGGGGTCCTTGAGGCCGTGACCGGTGACGGTGCACACGATCGGTCCATCGGGCAGGTCGTCCTTGTATTTCAGGATGCCGGCGATGCCCGCCGCGGACGCCGGTTCACAGAACACACCGACCTTTTCGGAGAGCAGATGGTAGGCGGCGAGGATCTCGTCGTCGGTGACCGCTTCGATGCGCCCGCCGGACTCGTCTCGCGCTGCAACAGCACCATCCCACGAGGCAGGGTTGCCTATTCGAATCGCCGTTGCGACCGTCTCGGGTTCGTCGAATACCTCACCGAACACGATCGGGGCTGCACCGGCTGCCTGGAAACCCCACATTTCCGGCCGGGTCCCGACTTCGGTGTAGCCCTTCCAGTATGCGGTGATGTTCCCCGCGTTGCCAACGGGCAAGGCATGTACCGCCGGTGCGGCGCCGAGGTCCGCAATAACCTCGAAGGCCGCGGTCTTCTGCGCCTCGATGCGGTACGGATTCACGGAGTTCACGAGAGCTACGTCGAGTTCATCGGTGAGGTCGCGCACGATTCGAAGAGCATCATCGAAGTTCCCATCGATCGGGATGATCGTTGCGCCGTGCGCGACTGCCTGGGCGAGTTTGCCGGCGGCGATCTTGCCCGCGGGAAGAACAACGATGCAGCCGATCCCCGCCCGAGCTGCATAAGCCGCGGCTGAGGCAGACGTGTTTCCGGTCGACGCACAAGCAACTGCACTTGCACCGGCTTCGATCGCTTTGGAAACTGCAAGGGTCATCCCACGGTCCTTGAAGGAACCCGTCGGGTTCATGCCTTCGAACTTGAGATAGACATCACGTCCGACGATGTTCCCGATGTGTGGCGCAGGGATGAGCGGTGTACCACCTTCGAGCAGCGTGACAACCGGCGTAGCGTCAGAAACGGGGAGGTGATCTCGATGCTCCTCGATCACACCTCGCCAGGTCATGTGTCGTCACCGAGAACACGGATGACCGACCCCACATCGATCACTTCGTCTATCGAGCGAAGCGAACTGAGGGCTTCTCGCTGTGCGCGCTCAACCGCCGGATGGGTCACAACGATCAGCGCAGCTTCCGTCTCTCCGCCTTCCTGCCATACCGATTTGATGGAAACACCTGCGTCTCCGAATCCCGTTGCGATCTTCGCAAGCACACCAGGTTTGTCGTCAACGAGAAGTCGCACGTACCACTTAGTGCTGATGTCGTTGAAGTCGACAAGCTCCCCCGGCGAGAACCTGATCCGCGGTGCCACCTGGGCACCGGCCAGCGTCTCTCGCGCAGCATCGATCATGTCCCCGAGGACGGCGGTTGCGGTCGGATCGCCTCCAGCCCCGGGTCCAGCGAAGAGCAGCGAGTCGATGGCCGGACCCTCGATGAAGATTGCATTGGTTGCGCCCCGAATCGAAGCAAGCGGATGTTCGAGAGGGATCATCGTTGGGTGCACCCTCGCGCTGACACCTGCTTCGGTTCGCTCGCACACACCAACGAGCTTCACGGCGTACCCGAACTCGGCAGCGAAGCTGATATCCACTTCAGTCACCTCTTCGATGCCTTCGTAGTAGACGTCGCCGATACCAACCCATGTGCCGAACGCCAGCGATGCAAGGATGGCCGCCTTCGCTGCAGCGTCTTGCCCTGAGACATCCGCGGTAGGGTCTGGTTCGGCGTATCCGAGTTCTTGAGCCTGCTCGAGGGCGTCGAGGTACGTGGTTCCGTGTTCACTCATCTGGGTGAGGATGAAGTTCGTTGTCCCGTTGACGATTCCGATGACGCGGTCGATCTTCTCCCCTGCAAGTGTTTCGGAGAGAGGTCGAATGATCGGGATTCCCCCGCCGACCGCAGCTTCGAACAGAAAAGGCACCCCCGACCGCTCGGCAGCTGCGATGAGCTCGGGACCGCGCACAGCGATGAGTTCCTTGTTTGCTGATACGACGGGCTTACCTGCGTCAAGCGCCGCAAGGATGAGATCTCCGGCTGGATCGAGTCCGCCCATCACCTCAACAACGAGTTCAACGGTTGGATCCTCGATGACCTCCTCGAGCCGATCGGTGAGGAGTCCTTCCGAGACGGGGAATGGACGGTCCCGATCGAGGTCGCGGACGCCCACTTTGCGCACGTCGAAGGTGAGGCCCGTCTTCGCAGCGATCGCATCGGCCTCACCGATGAGTCTGGCCACCAGGGTTCCGCCAACAGTGCCTGCCCCGAGAAGCCCGATTCCGATTGATCGTTCCATGGGAAACGACGATAGCCGACGGTCAGTGCCCGTCGGCCATCGTCGTCAGAAACCAGAAACCAGAACAACGGATTCTGGCTTCTGGTAGTGAGGCGCCAGCCGAACGATCTGTTTCGGCTTCAGTTGAAGCAGAAACCGACCGAAACCTTCATATGGGCCGAACGACCTATAGGCGCCGCGCGCTCTTTGTTGCAATGGCCGCGATCCTCGCGATCGCGGCCATACCCGCGCCGGTGAGATCTGCAGAGCCGAAATTCACACCGGTCAAACGCTACGACGTCGTTCGCAAACTGGTGTTCCCCGTCGTGGGAGTCACGAAGTACTGGTCCGGTTTCGGTGACTGCAGGGACAACTGCACACGTGAACACCACGGTGTCGACATCCTGACCTACGGATGGAAAGGCCTTCCGGTCGTCGCGGCCCACGCCGGGACCGTTACCAAGGTGACCTACAACGAAGGCAACTCGGGCTGCTCGATCCGTATCCGCGCCAGGGACCGCTGGGAGACACGCTACCTGCACCTCAACAACGACTTCCCCGGCACAGACGAGATTGGGTACCCATGTGTCGCACCGGGAATCGAGGTTGGTGCATGGGTTGAGGCAGGCCAACTGATCGGCTGGATAGGTGACAGCGGAAATGCTGAGGACACCGTCCCGAACATACATTTCGAACTTCGCAACCGATCCGGCTATCCGATCGACCCGTACAAGTCCCTGAAGCGATCGAGCAAGGTCGCCTACGAGTGGCTGCCCGGCGATGCAAGTGCGGCTTCGATCATGCTGTCCCAAGCCAACTACGCGAATGGCGCCGGTATCACGTTCGTCGTGTCGAGCAACGATGTCGGCACACTGGAACAGAGCGAGACGACAGCGTCGGTACTCCAGGCTCCGGTCATCGTGATCAACCCTGAGAATCCGCAGGCTGCCCTTGATGAGATCACCCGCCTCGACTCCGGCCGCATCATCATCTTCTCGGACGACGACACAACCAGGCTCACGAGACATTTCATGGGCTCCACCCGGATCGTTGAGACCGCGGCGTTGCCCGTGCCTCCGGACACGCCGATCATCCAGTCACCAGATGGTCTCGAGCCACCGGTTGTTGAGCCGAACACGCCGGACAGATTCCCAACCATCATCGCGGGAGCGGTGGACCGCATCTGGCGCTCACGCGTGGACGAGTACGAGACGTTCACCAAGGAGCATCGATCCCTCGTCCTGGCCAGCGACAAGTGGGCGAATCGTGATCTCGGCCAGAAGTCATGGAACTCACCTGGAAAGTACGCAGACGAGAGCCTGTTGTGGTGGTCGACCGGCGATGGCTGGATCGGCACAGAGACGCTCCGAGACGCTCCGAATCCGGGTTTCGCCTACCTCACCGAACGCCGAGCAACTCCGTGGACACTCGCCTTCCTCGGGTCCCTCACAGAGGCCCCTCCATTGCCCGTGTGGAAGAGTGACGGCTGAGGACTGACGACGAAGAGTCGTTCGTCGTGAGCGAGCGCTCCCACTACGTAGAGCGAGGCGGTCGGCGGACGCAGTCCGCTACGGTCTCACCATGACCCGTTTTGCTGATGGTCCCGTGGTTGAGGTTTCCGCATCGATCGATGCATCCGCCGCTGTCGTTTGGGATCTCGTTACGGATATCAACCTTCCCGCACGATTCCAGAGTGAATTCGTCGAAGCGGAGTGGATCGACGAAGGCCCGGCCCTCGAGGCCCGGTTCCTTGGTCGGAACCAACGAGGTGAGCGGGAGTGGGAAACGACGTCTTGGGTCGTTGCATACGAGCCGATGAGGGCCTTCGGTTGGGCCGTCCACGACCGAGACAATCCGGTCGCAACCTGGACCTACTTCCTCGACCGGACAGACCGCGCCACCGTCCTGCGGTACCACCGCATCCTCGGTCCGGGCCGCAGTCTCATCACTGCGTTGATCAGGAAGGATCCCGAGAACGAAGAAGCGATCGTCGCTGCCCGCGACGAGGAGCACAGAGGCCATATGCAGGCAGTGGTCGATGGCATCAAGGATCTGGCGGAAACCACAACTGACGACTGACGACCGGGCGTCGATTCACCGGTTCTTCTGCCTCTCCCCTGGCGGGGGAGGCGCGAGGCCCTCAGGCCGAGCGGAGAGGGGGGCCCTGTATCGCACGCCCCCTCTCTGCTGCGTCGCTTCGCTCCTTGCCGTCTCTCCCGCGGAAGGGAGAGACGAAGAAGGCCAACGCGTGTTTCCCGTGAACCGTGAACTGATCCTTCAGCCGACATCCCTCACGAGCATGTCGTCGTAGGTTTCACGCTCCACAACCAGCCGCGCTTCACCGCTCGCGACGAACACCACGGCCGGTCGGACGACCTTGTTGTAGTTGGATCCCATCGAGTGGCCGTAGGCACCCGTTACCGGAGTGCACAGGATGTCGCCGACCACCGTGTCCTCAGGCAAATGGGCCTCCCGCACGATGATGTCACCGGCTTCACAGTGCTTGCCGACGATCCGCGCGCTCATGGGGCGCAACGCCTGTGGCGCCCTCGGCAGGAACGCCTCATAGCCGCTCCCGTACAGCACGGGCCTCGGGTTCTCCGAGATTCCACCGTCGACCGAAACGTATGTCCGGACACCGGGAAGATCCTTGATCGTGCCAACCGTGTAAGCAGTCACAGAAGCACGTGCCACGATCGAGCGTCCCGGTTCGGCGAGGATCGTTGCTGTGATGCCGCCGGTCTTGGCCGCAGTGAGGATGGTCTCTGCCCACACAGTGATCGAGTCGGCCTTCTCACCCTCAACATACGCAACACCGAGACCACCACCGATCGAGAACTCCTCGGCTCCTGACTCGTTGACGAAGGGCGCAAGCGCTTCGATCGCCTTCCCATAATTCTCGACGTCAAAGACCTGGCTTCCGATATGGGCGTGTAGTCCACGGAACTCCATGGCCCCAGATTCCCGAGCCCTCCGAATCGCCTCGAGCGCTATACCGTCGGTGAGTGGGAATCCGAACTTCGAATCGGGGACACCGGTCTGGAGGTATTCGTGTGTGTGAGCATCGATCCCGGGGTTGATTCGCAACAACACACACGGCGCAGACTTCCCTGCCCCCACGAGCGCCTCGATCCGATCCATCTCATCGAATGAGTCGACGACGATTCGGCTTATTCGTGAATCAATGGCGAGAGCGAGTTCATCACTCGACTTGTTGTTGCCATGGAACACCAGCTTGTCACCCGGTACACCGGCCGCGAGGGCGATGTGCATCTCACCGCCGGTTGCGACGTCAATGTGCATTCCCGCCTCGTACGCGACCTTGGCCATCGCCTTACAAAGGAACGCCTTCGATGCGTACGCGACGCCGTCGCCGAACACTTCGACAGCCTCGCGACATTGGTTCTTGAGATGCACTTCGTCGTAGATGAATACTGACGTTCCGAACCGCTCCGCGACTTCGATGACGTCACACCCGCCGATCTGGAGACGACCATCGACCATCTGGGCGGTGTCGGGGAGAAGGTCCCAGGGGATGGGGTTGACTGTCACATACGCTCCGGGATCTCGATGCCGAGCAAGTCGAGAAGCGTAGCGAGGGCCCCAAGTGTCACCTCGACAAGCGTGAGCCATGAACCCTGGCGAGCGGAGTCTTCCTCCCTGAGGATGTGACAATGCTCGTAGAAGCGGCTGAAATCCGTGGCCACGTCGAACGCGTACTCTGCGATCACGTTCGGTGCCCGCAGGTTCGCGGCGCGATAGACAACCTCCTGGATACGCACCAGCCGAAGCATCAGGGCGCGTTCCTGCTCAACGGTGGGTGCAATGAGTTCGCCGGGCGCAAGGCCGGCGTCTCGCGCCTTGCGCAAGATCGACTTGATTCGCACGGCAGAGTATTGGAGGTATGGCCCGGTCTTTCCCTCGAACGCCGAGAACCGCTCGAGATCGAAGACGTAGTTCGATGTTCGATGGTTCGAGAGATCGCCGAACTTGAGAGCGGCAAGCCCAACCTGTCTTGCGATCTCGTCTCTCTCGGAGGCCGGATAGTCCTCGGCAATGTGGGCCTCGTCGAGGCGCGCCCTCGCACCGTCGGTGACGAGTGCGATCAGGTCGCCCAGCCGCAGCACACCACCTTCTCGGGTCTTGAACGGTTTGCCGTCCTTGCCGTTGACGGTGCCGAAGCCGATGTGCTCGAGGATCGTGTCTTCGGTCGCGTAACCGGCCTTGCGGGCAGCTCGGAACACCTGCTCGAAGTGCAATGACTGGCGGGCATCTACGACGTAGAGGCCTGCATCCATGCCCATGTCGGCAACCCGCATGTCGATCGTGGCAAGATCGGTTGTCGAATACAGGTAGGAACCGTCCGAACGTGTGAGGAGCAGCGGAGGCATCTCCTTCTTGTCATCCGGCTCGGACACATCGATGATGACGGCGCCCTCTGACTCACGCGCCGTTCCCGCGGCCAGTAGATCGCGCACCATGGGTTCGAGCCGATCGTGAACTGTCGACTCCCCGTACCAGACGTCGAACTCGACATCGAGTGCACCGAAGTCCTTCTTCTGCTCCGACACAGAAACGTCATGAAAATGCTTCCACACCGCGAGGTAACCCTCACGTCCGTTCTGGAGATCGAAGGTTGCCCGGCGGGCACGTTCAGCCGTCTCCGGATCTTCAGCGCAGCGTTTGGTTATCACCGGATACATCTCGGACAGATCGTCGAGGCTCACAGGTGACTCTGTTGGATATGGGCCGTCGGTCTCCGGGTCGTATTCGGGATCGAAGTACACGAGATCGGGCCGTCGATCCTGAAGCTCGACGATGAGCTGGCCCACCGGCATCCCCCAGTCGCCCATGTGGATGTCACCGATGGTGTTGTAGCCGAGGAATCTGAAGGTTCGCTTGAGGCTCTCGCCGATGACCGCGGAACGGAGATGGCCCACATGGAGTGCCTTGGACATGTTCGGACCGCCGTAGTCGACAACTACCGTGCGATCATCGTCGATCTGTTGAACGCCCAGTCTCTCGGTCTGAGCCATATCGGAAACCGAATCAGCGAGGTGACCATCGGTGACGACGATGTTCAGGAAACCGGGCCCGGCGATCTCGATACCCGCGATGAGGTCTGGTGCCTCGATGTGACCCGCGACACCCTCTGCGATCTCGCGCGGATTCCTGCCCGCCGATTTCGCCGCAGCGAGGGCGCCGTTGCACTGGAAGTCAGCAAGCTCCGGGCGCTGGGACACCACGACATCACCGAATGACCGGTCGACACCTTCGGCTTCGAAAGCGTCTCGGACGATCTTGGTGAGTTGTTGTTGGAGTGACATCTTGGGACCGTTTCGGTTGTGATGCAGCGCGGCTCACAGAAGTCGAGTGCCGAGGTCGCAAGGTTACAATCCTGCTGCGCCCCAGTAGCTCAGGGGATAGAGCACCGGCCTCCGGAGCCGGGAGCGCTGGTTCGATTCCAGCCTGGGGCACACCAGACCGAGACCGCGAGAATGACCGTTCTCCAGCTTCTCGCGCAATCCGCCGGCAACCCCACAACCAGCTTGGCATCTCAGAACCGGTCACGAATCTGACAGCCCTCCCCACTCGATGCCTTAGGTTCGATTCCAGCCTGGGACACTTTGACAGGTGTCAGGTGTCAGGGAAGAAACTGTCGCTGGTCGTGCACGCACTCGACATCATCGTCGAGGCAATCCAACGATCGGTGGACCCTTCACCTATCCGCGCCACCCCTGAGCCGGTTCGACGATCACGGCCTCCTTTCTGCCCAGGAGCAGACCTTCGGCGCCGATGCGACGCTCGAGTGGATCGGCCGTTGAGACCACAATTCGACCCGGCCCGATGTCGACTGTCTGCGTCTCGTCTGTGAAGTTGGTGGCGACGATCACCTGCTCACCTTCGACTGACCGCTCGAACACGAAGACACCTTCGTTCGACGCCGGATGGGTCGCGTATGAACCGAAGCGGAGCATCTCCGAACTCTTTCGGTATTCCAAGATCCTCCGATAGAGGTTCAACATCGATTCCTCGTCCTCCAACTCGGATTCGACGTTCACGGTCTTGTGGTCGACGTTGACCGGGAGCCAGGGCGCCTCGGCGCCGAAGCCGGCGTTCGGCGAGCTGTCCCACTGCATCGGGGTGCGGCAACCGTCCCTGCTCAGGAAATCGATCCTGTCGCCCCACGGATCCCGGCCTTCTCCGGCGGCGATGCGAGCCTCGGTCATTCCCAACTCGTCCCCGTAGTAGAGGAACGGCGTGCCGGGAAGGGTGAGGAGAAGGATCGCGGCAATACGAGCATCAGCGAGCCCGAGGCGGGTAGCCAACCGGACCTCGTCATGGTTCCCGAGTAGCCAATTGGTCCAAGCGTCTACCGGTATGTGCTCCAGAACATTCTCCACCATGGCTCGCGTGCTCGGTGCGTCCCATTGAGCGGCCATGAGATGGAAGTTGAACGGCATGTGGAACTGGTCGAGGTTCTTGCCGTAGTAGGAAGCCCACTCGGGTAGGTCGAAGACGTGGATCTCGCCGATCGCCAGACGACTGCCGTCGTACTCATCGAGGACGGAGCGAAACTCCCTGTGTACGTCGTGGACGTCAGGGTGCCCGACGTCGTAGAGGTGGACGAAGTTGTCGTACTCCCCCATGTCCTTCCAGGATCGCTCGTAGTCGTCGGGTACCGGCGGATTGTCGCGCTCGCGCGGATCCTTCATCATCTGGTGAGCGGCGTCTACCCGGAAGCCGTCTACGCCGCGGTCCAACCAGAACCGCGCCACGTCGTACATTGCTTCGCGAACTCCGCTGTTCCTCCAGTTGAGGTCCGGCTGACTCTGCAGATAGGTGTGGCGGTAGTACTGTCCCGTGGACTCGTCGAACGTCCACATGGACCCGCTGAACACGCTTACCCAGTTGTTGGGAGGGGACCCGTCCGGTAGCGGATCCCGCCACACATACCAGTCACGCTTGGGACTCTCACGCGACGACCGCGACTCGATGAACCATTCATGATGGTCCGATGTGTGATTGATGACGTAGTCGACGATCACCCGCAGTCCGCGATTGTGAGCTTCTGTGATGAGCCGCTCGGCTGTCTCGATGTCACCGAAGAGAGGGTCGACATCGGCGTGATCCGAGATGTCGTATCCCCAATCGCGCATCGGGCTTGTGAAGAACGGCGAGAGCCAGAGCGCGTCAACACCAAGCGTTTCGGAGAGATAGTCGAGCTTCGAGATGATCCCCGCCAGATCGCCGAAGCCGTCCCCATTCGAGTCGGCGAAGCTCAGTGGGTACACCTGGTAGAAAACGGCGCCCCGCCACCAGATCCGGTGGGAGGTATCGGCTTGGAAAGTCGCAGATGTGGAAAGCCTCGTTGTACGGGATGGGGAGGGTGTCATCCTTTCACTGAGCCCGCCGTCAAACCACGTACGAAGAATCGCTGGAGAGAGAAGAACACGACAAGGGGCAGCACCATGGTGAGGAAGGCGCCCGCAGTGAGAACCTGCCAATCCTGGCCACGGCTTCCAACGAGCTCCGCCAATCGAACCGTCACCACGGCGACGTCGGGTGTGCCACCGAGGAACACCACGGCCACAAGAAAGTCGTTCCACACCCAGAGGAACTGGAAGATCGTAAAGGAGGCGATCACCGGCACAGACAGAGGCACAACCAGCTTGATGAACGTCTTGAAGTGAGAGGCGCCGTCGATCGCTGCAGACTCGATGATCGACCTCGGCAACGAGCCGATGTAGTTGCGCAGGAGGTAGATGGCCAGCGGGAGTCCGAAGCCGGTGTGCGCCAGCCAGACGGCCAGGTAGGTACCGGTGAGGTTGAAGTTGACGTAGACCTGGAGCAGGGGGATCAGAGCCATCTGGAGCGGAACCACCATCAGGCCGACGACGACCACGAACAAGATTTGCCGACCGCGGAACTCCATCCACGCAAATGCGTAGGCGGCGAACGCCGCGATCGTGATCGGGATGACGGTGGCGGGAATCGAGACTGCGAGGCTGTTCAGAAACGCGTTGCCCATGCCGTCGGCTGTGATCACCCTCTCGTAGTTGGCGAGAGTCCATTCGGTGTTTCGGAGATCGGCGAAGACCGTCCACCAGCCTGACGACGCGATGTCGAGTTCGGGTCGGAAAGAGGTGACAAGGAGGCCCAGGCTGGGAACCAGCCATAGCACCGCAATGGTGACGACGATGATCTTGACCATCCAGTGGTCGAGGATTCGCTCGAGGCGGCTCTTCTCCCTCACATCACTTGCGTCGACCGTCGTGGCAGTCATCGCAGCGCCTCCTCCTCCTTGAACCTTCGGACGTTGAGGACCATGACCGGCACCACGGCGATGAGCAGGATCACCGCGATGGCGGCGCCCTTGCCGTCGTCGAAGAAGCGGAACGCCTGACGGATCATGTGGCTGGCGATCACCTCCGTCTTGAAGTTGCCAGAGGTCATGACCCAGACGATGTCAAACACCTTCAGGATGAGGATGACCATGGTCGTGGTGACGACCACGATGGTCGACTTGATCGTCGGGACCACCACTCGCCAGAAGATCTTGAGTTCGGATGCGCCGTCGATCCGAGCAGCTTCAAGTAGTTCGTCCGGCACCGACTTGATCGCGGCCGACAAGATCACCATCGCGAAACCGGTCTGGAGCCAGATCAGGACGACCACCAACAAGAAGGTGTTCCATGGCTCCTGGGCGAGCCAGAGCACCGGGTCGTTGCCGAGAGCCGTCCAAAGGGCGTTGAGCAGGCCGATCTGCGGACGTCCCGACGGGCGGAACGCGTACACAAGACCCCAGATGATCGACGCGCCGACGAACGAGATCGCCATCGGTAGGAAGATGATCGACTTGGCGACGCTCTCTGAGCGGCGTTGCAGCTTGTCGACGAGCGCCGCGATCGCGAGGCCGAGGCCGACCGTGCCCACCGTGCCCACCACCAGCCAGATGATGTTGTTGCGAAACGCCGTCAACATGACATCGTCTGTGAACGCGAACACGTAATTGTCGAGACCTACGAACGCTTTACCGTCATCGTCTCTGAAGCTGAGCCAGATCGTGCGGATCGTCGGCCACACCAGGAAAAGGGTCAGAAAGCTCAGCGCGGGACCGACGAAGATCCACGGTCGGATGCGGATGCCGATCCGCTCGGGGAACTGGTTGGTGACGAAGTCCATGATCCAGAACAGAGCGAACACTCCTGCAACGCCGATGACGAGCGCAACGAGGATGATGACGAGTCGACTGGCGTCCGAGTCCCTCAGGAATATGAATGATCTCGAAAGAATGAAGACCGCGAGGAGAGGGACGCCTATGGCGCCGATCACGCGAACCGGAGTTATCACCAAGTAGTCGCGGAGTGAGACCTTCTTTTCGCGCCCCGACGACGAAACGACGGGATCGCTGGACCCGGTGTCAGTCGGACGTGGTGCGTCGGCCAATGATCTCTCCTCTGATTTCCACAGATTCAGAACCAATGTAGAGGAGGAGCCCGCGCAGAGCGCGGGCTCTTCTCCTACTTCTTGTTCCCCGACCGATTAGGGCCAGGAATTCTCTATGTCGCTCAGTACGGCGTCCAGATTGTCTGGGCCGTTCTGCACATATTCGACCATGCCGGTCCAGAAACTCCCGGCGCCGACGCTCGCCGGCATCAAGTCGGAAGCGTCGAACCGGAACCCGCCTGCGCCAAGCGCCGCGGCGAGCAGTTCACCCTGCTGACGCTGGAAGGGATCCACATAATTCGAGGTGTCAAACCTCGCATTGGGTGAGAGATACCCCGCCTGTAGCTGTGCAAAGCCCTCTCCTCCCTCAGGCGAGAGCAGGAACTTCACGGTTTCGGCGACGGCGCCCGAGTCACTGAAGACTCCGAACAGGTCACCTGCGCCCAGGAGGACTGCGGAGTCATTGTTGACGTCTGGGAACGGGATCGCCCGAGTCTGGTTGTCCACGTCTGGACCGAACGTGCCGTCAGGGAAGAACCCGGTGATGAATCCGGCCTGCTTCGCCAGGTAGCAAGCGGGGGGATCTTCGAACATCGGCGTGTGCTGATCGCCGAACGGTGTGGCCAGGATCGCGTCCGTTCCGCCGAGAACGTTGCCCTCAGGGAACATGATCTGCCCGAGCATCTCCGCTGCGGCTTTGATCTCCGGATCGTTGAACGGGATGGTGTGCGCGACCCACTGGTCGTACACGCCGGTACCGCCGGTGCGCAGGACGATGTCCTCCATCCAGTCGGTTGCAACCCAACCGGTCGCACCCGCGCTCTCCATGCCGAAGCACCACGGCGTGGCGCCGTCAGCAAGGATCTGAGCTTGGAGCGCCATCAGGTCATCCCATGTCTTCGGATCCTCGTAGCCGGCGTCGCTGAACTCCGGCTCCGGTACCCACAACCAGCTCTTCGTGTTCAGACGGAACCAACCGGCAAAGACGCCGTCTCTCTCGCTACCGGCAGCGGCAGCAATCTGGCCGGGTAGATCGGAGAGGTACGGGCTCACGTCCGAAGCCATCTCGTTGAGGTCGACTCCGAGATCTCCGAAGGAGACCATGTCGTCGATGAACTCGGCCCAGAGGCCGGGCTGGGGGAACATTGCTATGTCTGGCGGGTTGCCTCCCTCGACCCGAATCCCGATCTGGGTTTCAAAGTCGCCGGAGCCCTCATACACGACGTCGATACCGGTGGCCGCCTCGAAGTCTGCGACGGTGGCTGCGAACGCCTCGGCGTCCGCATCGACGAAGGCGCCGAAGACGTTGACTACCTCACCTTCGAAGGGACGTGCCGGACCGTCGTCGCCTTCACCTGCGGTCGTTGTGGCGGCGTCGTCACCACCCCCACAAGCGGCAACGACCACTGCTATGGCCGCCACCATGAAGATCCATCGTGATCGTTTCATGTGGTTTCTCCTCTATCGAGAATTCGTCCTCCGAGCCCCATCACAGGTGCGCTTGCCACTCGCGATGTAAGCGTTTACATAGCCTAGGTGCGCAAACTGTCCGCTGCAAGTCCGACTCGCCTATGTCTCCAAAGATCGGGTCGAGCTGCGAATCACAAGCTTGATTGAGGACTCCTCGGTTCGGGACGGGGCGTCGAGCCCTCCCAGGCGGTCTATGAGCATTGCCGCCCCGGTCGCTCCCAGGGTCGCGGGCTCTTGTGCGATCGTTGTGAGTCCGAAGCCGAATGCAAGCTCGTGGTCATCGAATCCGACCACGGACAGATCCTCAGGCACCCGGCAACCGAGGTCAGCGGCGGCCTTGATGGCGCCGACAGCCATTTCATCTGATAGAGCAAACACGGCTGTGGGTCGCTCATTGGGCGGGACTGAAAGCAGTGCGCTCATCGCCTCGTATCCTCCGAGCGCGGAGTAGTTGCCGTACTGCTTGGCAACACCGTCCTCATCGACACCGTATCTCCGCGCCGATTCAAGAAAACCGCTCATGCGATCCGAGTTCGACTGGCTCAACGATTGCCCTCGTGATCCTGCTATCACGCCTACACGCGTGTGACCCAGTTGCATGAGGTGCTCGCCCGCCATCCTGCCACCGGCGACGTTGTCGATCGCAACGGAGTCGAAACCTTGGGAGCGTGCGCCCACGATAACAGTCGAGAAAGTGGGATCGGGTTCGAGGGACTCGGGAGCGAAGTCGACGAGAATGAGGCCGTCAGACCTGTTCGAGAGCATTCGATGGTCCAGCCGGTCCGATTGGCGCGGTGCATCAACGAGCACTATCACCGACAATTCGATGCCGGAATCCGAGAGTACGGCTTCGGTGCCTGCCATCACCTGGGCTGCGTACCAGGAGTTGATCACCATCACTCCCATGGTGACAACCCCGGTCTTGCCGGTCACAAGGCCGGCCGCGTTTGCGTTGGGCTGGTACCGGAGCTCGGCCGCGGACGCAAGAACCCTGCGCCGTGTCGCGGGCGACACGTTGGGGAGTCCCCGAACCGCCCGGCTCACTGTTGCGACGGAGACACCCGAGCGCTGCGCAACGTCGTTGATCGTTGCACGACCCATGCGCGGATTCAAGACGGTTGTGGTCTCCTTGTCAAGGACGCCGAGGGGAGTACCGATTCTGGTTTCGCTGCGCTCAGCCCTCTCTTCTCATGGGGGAGCGAGTGCTGAGGGTCCCCGCACCCGTGGTGGGCCTTCGCGGCCGAAGCCGATCCCGACCCAGCCCGTTCCGGGGCCGGCAAGGCCGATTGTGAGTGTCGCAGCATCGTTGTACCCGTATACCTGTACGCCGACGACTTCGATCTGGTTGGTGTACTGTCTCGCGCCGATGAGGCCATCGATCATCGGTTCGCCGAACTCCGGCCCCCTCTCTCCTTCTCCGCCGCCGAAGGGTGCCTGGACGAAGGCGTCAGGGGCGACCGCGGCAGTCGAGACAGCGGTTCTTCAACACGGCCAATGTCGCCTCGAACTCCTCCCCGAGAAGATCGCCGATCCGGTCCATCATTGTCGCCGGTGCAATTGCTTTGCCACAGACCTCACACGTCGCAACCGTTCCCTCGTTCAGGTTCCGGCGGGCCGCTACCAGCATCTCCACGTCGATGCGCCCCGTCACCGAGATGGCTCCACGCTTGACCTCTGGACACGCTGAGACACACTGTGTGCAGTTCACACAGGACCGAGCATCGAACGAGATCGACACGGTGTCTCCTTCGTACGTCTCGACGAGGGCATCGGTCGGACACGTCTTGGCGCATTGGCCACACAACGTGCACGTCGACGCGTCGATCACCACAACGCCGAGGTTGGACGCAGGGTGGATGATGCTGATATCGCGCTGCGCGACATGGGCAACCGCCAGCATCACGTCCGGTGCTCTGTCACGCCCGAAGGGATGCTCCAACTCATCCGAGAGGCCATCCGAGAGAATCGGATCGTGGATCGCGGCACCTGTGACCATGCCGGGCTCGAGACCTGATTCCGACAGGACAGCATGAGCGAGATCGTTGGCCTGGATGGCGCCGGCGTCGAGTCCGAGGGGACATCCGCTCTCACCACAAGGAACCGCCGTGGCTGCTCCGGCCCCGATCAACAGACACGCCAACAGCCACGAGCCCGGCAGCATCGACGTGCACGGAACGTCGATGTCTGACCACCCGAGACGAGGTTCGATCGTGCCGCGAGAACACACGAAACGGATCCCGGCGGGCACGTCGACCCTGTCCACAAGCGCTCGCACTTGCGCCTCGAGCATCGCCGTCGTGATGGCAGGGTTCTCGATCGCACCGATTGGGCACGTTGTCACGCACCGACCGCATGGCTCGCATGCATGCTTGTCGTACACGATGCGACCTGCCTGCCATAGATAGGCGTTCTGGGGGCAGACGTCGACACATGCACGACAGCCGTCGCCGGCGGCACACATCTGGTGATCGACCAGGGGTGCCGCGATGTATGTGGGTGTGGGAGGTCGAAGGAACCCTCGACGGGTGACCAACTCTGGAAGCACGGGCTTGGCGTGCTCAGGAACGCTCTCCACGAATGCAGAGGCGCGGGCGCGTAGCCCACCGATGATGGCGGACAATGACACTGCGTCCACGCCCGGCTTGAAATCGGTGATCTGGGCGCCCAGAGGATCCACATCGATACTGCGAAGCGCCTTCTGCACGCCGGGAAGGTCGTAGCTCCCCTCGTGGAGGACGAGCACCACCCGATCAACATCAAGAGCGACGGCTCCTATCTGATGCGGACCCTGGCACAGGCCGTCGACAACGACCGCGTCCGGCACATCGTGGACGACCTGAGGTTGATCGCCGCACACGAAGATGGTGGTGGTCACGTTGAGACGCTCCGTGTCACAATGCTGTGAACAAAGTCGGTCTCATGCACGACGTACGCGTGGAGGAGGTCGATCAGGCGACCGTAGAAGGCATCGGCGTCAGCCGCTCTCGCACGCTCAGCGAACACGGGAACCCATACTGCCAGGTGGCCCTTCAGGAAACGAGCCTCGATGCCGAGGGTGTCCATGGCGAGGCGACTCTGGTCTGACTCCCATGCCTCCGCTTCTACTCCGCAGAGATACGACATGACGTCCATCTCGGTCGAAATATGGTCGGAGGACTCGGCGCCCCCGACCGACATGAGTCCCATCGATCGGTACTCGCGCTGGAGGGCCGAGATGAAGTCGGCGATTCCTCCATCTTGTGTGGGAACTCGATAGAACGACTCCGCTGGCGTGGCCGGAGTTCCCCTCATACCCACACCGAAAAGTCGAACGTACTCAACCCCAAGCATCTCGATCGATATGACAGACCCGAGTTCATCACAGAACCGTCGCCAATCCATCGAGTACGCATATCTGTCGAGGTCCCGCCCGTCCAGAAACTCGCGCGCCGAGGCAAGCAGCTCGAACCGCTCGCTCTCCGGTGCACGCAGGGCCGCTCCGATGAATCGGTAGAGGCCCTGCCTTGTACGCGCTTCGTCAGCCCACTCTGTCATCGTCCCTCGCCGGCAGCAGTTCGTAGACAAGTGCTGCCCCCAGGATCGCGACAATACCGGCGATGAAGAGGGTGGGCGCACCGAGGAAGGCCGGGTCGCTGTCGGCGACCGAATTCGCACCCCAAGGGGCGGAGGACAGGTAGCCGACAAACATCATTCCAAGACCGATCAGGATGAGGAGAAATGTCAGAATCCTACGCATCGACGAGCACCTCCTGCTCTGGCCGCTTCCCATTGAGTGGGATGATCGCGAACACCTTCATGAAAAGACCTATGAGCAGAGCCCCGAGGGCGAACAGCCCTGCAACCACGGCGAACTCGACCCACGTGGGGAAATAGGAACCGGGCTCATAGGGAAGCAGCATGCCGTGTGTCTGGGACGGGATCACCGTCAAGTAACGCTCCGCCACCGCTGATGTCGAGATTGCGATGCTCGCAAGGACCAGCAGACTCAAGCTCCACTGGCGCTGGACGGCCTGGGCGACGAGAAGCATCAGCCCGCCGACCATCAGCAGCAACCCCAGCCAGAAGACCCATGCGTACGGTCCTCGGAGGAGCGCGTCTGCGAGAAGTCGCTCATTGCCGGGTGTTGCGTACAGCAACGTGACAAGCTCGACGATCTGGAAGTACACCGCAACGGCTGTCGCCACAAGGAGCAGACCACCCAGCCACTCGAACACTCTTGGCCCGATCAGCGCCGGATCATCCTTGAGCACTCTCCTCACGATGGCGGCCAGAACGATCAGGTTCGCGAGCCCTGAGGCGGCGGCAAGAACAAGGAAGTCTGGACCCTGAAGGGATCCGAACCACCCCGGGCGGCCAACCTGGATGCCGAACACGAGACCCTCGGTCGACAGTGCGATGACCACGAGGGGGACGATGAGGACCGACAGCCAGAACATCGTTCGGCGATGCCGTTCCTGTTCGGCCTGTGTATCGCCGTATCCAGCGGCCCACAGCCGGTGGTACCACCGGAGCCCAGAGTCGATGTCTGCGAGATGGGCAGCATCGCGCCGCCCGTCAAGGTAGAGATATACGA
>CAZWMX010000021.1:19208-24481 GCA_964635205.1 uncultured Acidimicrobiaceae bacterium
TCGATGTCTGCGAGATGGGCAGCATCGCGCCGCCCGTCAAGGTAGAGATATACGAGGCTCGAAAGCAGCACACCCACGGCCACCAGCGTGAACGTCCCGAAGAACGGCGACTGGGGTCGAACATACAGGAACATGTTGATGATCCCGCGAATCGGCTTTCCGAGATCGATCACGACCGCCAACAAGCCAACCACCAACGAACAGATCGTCAGCAGTACGGCGAGTCGCGAGATCGGTCTCAATGCCTTGATGTCGAAGACCTTGGCGAACGCCACGAGCACGATGCCCGCAAGGCTCACACCGATGAAGTATTCGGCCATCACGACGTAGAGACCCCACGTGGCGCCACCCCCGGTGCCCGTGGTCGCCATCCCTGTCACGATCATGCCCTGGTTCGACTCGTACAGGTACGCAAGGAACCCGAAGATGAGAACGACCATCGCCGCTGCGGTGAACAGCACCCACCGGAGCGAGAAATTGCCGACACCCTGGGGCAGCGACCTCTCAACTTTCGTGTCGGTCACCATGTCACACCGTCGCTTTCGGTCGTTCGATCTCCGTCTGTTCCCTCGTGGGAGGTTTGCCGCCCACGTAGTAGACGCTCGGTCGGGTACCTGCCTCTTCGAGGAGCTGCCATGTCTTGTTCTCCTGCAAGTACCTGCTCATCGGAGTGTTCGGATCATCGACATCTCCGAAATGCAGAGCGTGGGTGGGACAGGTCTCGACGCACGCCGGCTCCAAACCCTTCTCGACCCTGTGGACACAGAAAGTGCATTTCTCCATGACACCTTTGGCGTGTCCGCCACCTGCGGTGCGACGCTGCTCGTCACCCCACAACTTGTCGAGGTCAGGGTTCTTGTACGGCGGCACCAAGCCTCCCGTAGCGTCTTCGAGACTCTCGTCGTGCCAGTCGATGATCGGGTACTGCGCCTTCTCGGGCTTCTGCCAGTTGAAGTAGTTGACACCGTACGGGCATGCGAGTTCGCAGTAACGACACCCGATGCATCGGTCGGGATCGGTGAGCACCAGGCTGTCCTCGCGCTTGAATCGGGCCCCTACCGGACAGACCTTGACGCACGGCGCATTGTCGCAGTGCTGACATGGCCTTGGCAGGAAGCTCATTTCCGTGTCCGGATAGGTGCCTGCCTCGAGGCGGAAGACGTACATCCAGAAGTTGCCTTCGACCGTGTTGTTCTCGACCTTGCAGGCGACCATGCAGCCACGGCACCCCTGGCACTTGTTGAGATCGACGGCCATTGCGTACCTAGCCATCAGGCACCACCTCCCTTCGTGACTTTGACTTTCACTTGGAAGACCTGATCGGCAGTGTTGATCGTGTAGCCCTCGCCGGTGAAATAGACCTCGTTCGCCGACGGACCCTGACCCTCGTTCTGGGGATGGGTCCACATGCCGAAGTGGTGCGGCAGCGAAACGGTGTCCGGCCGTATCGAGTCGGTCAGCGTCAGGGTTGTCTTGAGACTGCGTGTCTCTCCCGTGATCGCGTTGTGCGACTCGACAGTGACCAGATCGCCCACCTTGAGCCCGAGCCGCGCTGCGGCAACGGGGTTCATGTCAAGCGGTGCACCGGGAGCGAGCTCCGCCAGTAACGGGATGAAACTCGTCCGGGCCTGCTTGTGCTCGATCACCTTGCTACTGAGCAGTATGAACTCGTACTCACTCGGCGAGGCGTCCATCGTCAATGGGCGCCACGTCGGGAAGGCCGTGTAGTCCTGCCAGTAAATCTCCTCTGCGCCCTTGCCTCGCATCTGACGCTGCACATCGAGCAAGCTCTCTCCATACAGTCGATGGATCGCACCGCCGAAGGGCTTCTCTGTGACGTACCCGTACATCTTCGTGGGTTTCATCGGGCCCTTGACATAGACACCGTTCTGGGGGTCCTCGAAGTACGCAACACCCTCGTCGATGCCCTGGCTCTTGGCCCATTGATCGAAGATGTGACGAACATCAGGTTTCTGGTCGAGCGGAAGCTCGAACTCCGTGTCGGTCAATTTCAGTTCCTTGTTGACGATGGACAGGTATCCGCTCTCGCCGTACAGGACACCCAGCCGTTCGGTGAGGTCCATGTAGATGTCAATCTCACCCCTGGACTCGAACATCGGTTCCATAGGCGGGATCCGCATGGTGACGGCATCGACGTACTGGTCGGTGGCTGAAATCGGGCCTTCGTACTTCTCGATCGTTGCCGCGGGGAGCACCACGTCCGCGAAGTAGTCGGCCGTCTCGGACAACCAGGGACTGATCACCGAAACGAACTTGAACTTCATGTAGGACTCGAGATAGTCGGGCAGGGAGGGGAAGGAGGCGAGGGGGTTCACCATGTGCAGGATCGCCACCTCGGGTAGTTCCTTCACGCCGTAGCGATCAGGATCGAGCATCACTTTCGCCACAACCCCAGGGTGTCCTGTGTTGATCGGGAAGAACTTGCTGTTCTTGAGTTGGTAGTCGTAAGGGGGATCCCCGATCTCGAACTTCTCGAACTTCGCGTAGTTCTTGTGGATCTTCCACGTGAAGTCTGAAAGCTGTCCTCCCGCCGCACCGACAGCGCCGACGAGCATTGGAACCATCGTTATCGCTCGCAGAGTCTGGAATCCGAGTTCCTGCTGTGACATGTGATACGCCATGATCCCAACAGGCCGGTAGGGGACCTCGACGCCATCGACGACGATCGTCGACCCGATCTGGGCACGCGAACCGAATTCGTCGGCGACACGGCGAATCTGATCGGCGGTCAGGCCCGTGATCTCCGCTGCCCACTCGGGAGTGTACTGATCGACATGCTCGATGAAGAGCTGGAAAACCGGCTTCACCTTCTCACCGTCGACCTCGAACTCTCCTTCGAGTGCGGGGCTCTCTGCCTCGCCGAACGGAACGGCGGCACCTGTCGCCTCGTCCCACACCACTCCGATCTCTGCTGCTTCCTCGCCTTCGCCAACGCTGACCTTGAGGATCATGCCATCGCTCTTGACGAGCATCGGGGCATTGGTATAGGTGGTCAGGTACGGACGATCCAAATGTCCGAGGACGATCAGCTCGCGGCACAGCGCCAACGCCATCGCAAGGTCGGTTGCCGGCCGGATGGGCAGCCACCTGTCGGCGAAGGGTCCTGCACCGCGCAGACGTGGGTCGATGTGGGTGATCTTCATCCCGCGTTCTCGAGCTTTGACCATGTGCCTTGGCCAGGTCAGCCAACAGAATTTGTTGCCGCCGGAGTTCGTGATGTTCCATCCCCACGACAGAACGTAGTCGCAGTAGCGAAAATCGGGATGCAGGCCGGCGTGGGTGCCGAGCGTGTACTCGAGGGCCCGGTATGCGGCGTCCGAGCAGAATGCACCGTGACCGATCTTGGTGGCGCCGGTCGACTTGACGAAGGCATCGTCGTAGAAGTCCTTCGCCTTGCTTCGACCCTTCTGCCAGAGCACCAGCTTCGGGTTTCTGGCGCGAACCTCGCTTACCTTCTCGGCGACCAGGTCGAGCGCCTCATCCCACGAGGCCCTTCGCCACTCTCCAGTCACACCCTTCTCGTTGGTCCGGATGAGCGGCCACTGGACGCGGTTGGGGTCGTACACAGCCTGGATCTGTGCCTGCCCTTTGGGGCACAGCGTTCCGACGTTGCGGGGGTTCGTGGGATTACCCTCGAACTTCACCACCCGGCCATCGATGCGGCGTGCGATCATTCCGCAATCCTGCTTGCCGATCCAACACGTTGTGGCGACGAAGTCCTCCACACCACTTGGTGCAGCACCCGTCTCCGCCACAGCGACACCGTCAAGTGTCTTGAATAGGAAGGTGCTCGCAACCGCTGCAGTGCCGGCGACCGCTGCAGAACCCTTCACGAAGCCCCTTCGTGTGATTTCCGGCATCCCTAGAAATGTCTTAGGCATCCCTACTCCTAGCTATCGAGCGAATCGAACGTGGTCAATCGTCCCAACCGATCCCGCACAACACCCGAAAGGTGCGTGGGGAGCGCGGAGGGAACCGGTGGTCTTGACCGCGTCGCGGCGCACCAGTGTGTGTTGATCAACATCACCCACAGGACACCACAGATCGTGCGGTGGCGATAGCGGGGAAACCCCTGTTCGATGTAAGGAGTTCTCCGCTATTCCCGCCCGTTCGCGTGTCGGGGAAACCCCCACAGTGAGGCCTCGGAAGCGGTCAGCGCAGAAGCTCGAGCTCGAGGGCGGCACGTACCAGAGAGGCGCGGCTCTCCAGCTCGAGCTTCTTCTTGAGCCGGGCTTTGTAGGTCTCAACCGTCTTCACACTGAGGAAGGTCATCTCGGCGATCTCGGCGTTGCTGTGTCCAAGGGCAACCATCCGGAACACCCCGGACTCACGCTCGCTCAAGGATTCGTAGCGACGCACGAGATCGCTTTCGACGGTGGCCTCTGAGCGTACGTCTCCGTCGGACTCATCCGTCACAAGCAGGTGGGCGTGGTGCGGGTGAATGTAGACGCCACCATCATGCACCGTGCGCAATGCAGACAACAGATCCTCGCTCGCCGCACTCTTGAGCACGTATCCCGCCCCACCGGATGCCAACACATGTCTGAGATAGCCCACATCGTCGTGCATCGTGAGCATGAGCACTTTCGTTCCCGGCAGGTCTGCGTGGAGCCTGCCGAGTGCTTCGAGACCCCCGCACCGCGGCATGTTCACGTCCATGAGGATCACGTCCGGCTCGAGATCCATCGCCCTGTCGATGCAGTCGTAGCCATCGGCGGCCTCACCCACGACCTCGACGTCAGGCTCAGCCTCCAGCAGCGCCACCAAGCCGGCTCGTAGGACGGCGTGGTCATCGGCAAGCAACACGCGGATCTTTGTCAAACCGTCACCTCGATGTACACCGTGGTCCCTTCCGGTCCGCTCTCGATATTGAACCGGCCCCCCAGGAGCTCCGTTCGTTCCTGCATCGCGTGGATCCCCACACTGGTCTGGTTCTCTCGAACGACGTCTGGTTCGAACCCGGACCCATCGTCTTCAATGATCGCGCGGATCGCTCCGCCGCGCTCAACGAGGAGGACACTGACGGTGTTCGCACCACTGTGGCGGGCGGCATTCGTCATCGCCTCCTGAACGATGCGGTACAAGGCGGTCTCCATCGACGGAGGAAGCCTTTGGAACAGCTCGATGTGCACATCCGTTGTGATACCCGGGTATCGGATCGCGAAGTCCTCGGCGTATCGATCGAGTGCAGCCTTGAGCCCGAGATCGTCCAGTGCGCTCGGACGGAGCTCACGCGACAGTTCCCTGACCTG
>CAZWMX010000022.1:0-23869 GCA_964635205.1 uncultured Acidimicrobiaceae bacterium
GTGAACCGTGAACCGTGAACCGTGAACTCTACAGATACAGGCCATTCCCTTGACCGTCGGAATCGCCACCTTCAAGCGCCTTCTGATACCGCATGCGCTCGAGTTGAGCCGAGGCAGCCATCTGCTGGCTGATGAGCGAAGCCTGGATACCGTGGAACAGCCCTTCGAGCCATCCGACCAACTGGGCCTGAGCGACCCGCAGTTCCGCCTCGGATGGAACTTCGGTTATCGGTATGAATACAGCGTTCAGTTCGTCGACAAGATCGTCCGACAGGACCTCACGCAGCTCATCGATGGACTGGTCGTAGATAGCGACCAATCGCTGCCTTCCGGCATCGTCGAGTGGCGCCTCCCTGACCTCTTCGAGCATCGCCCGAGTCATCGAAGCGATGCGAATCAGCTTCGAAGGCTCGGAAACATGAGGCCGCGAGTCTTCGCGGTCCTCGGCCTGCTCGGGCCCGTCCACGACCTCGGGGGTTACGGTGTCTGCTGTGATTGCCTTGATCTCAGAATCCATGGTCGAAGCATACGGCGACGCGGTTTCAGCGTGACGGGTACGATGCCGCGTTATGAGCGAAACACAGTCCGTTGCACCCGACGGGGACGAACCAGCGAAAAGAGGCTTCTTGAAGAAGTCCCTATGGACACTCCTCGGGCTCATCATCGCATTCGTCGTGTTCGGGATCGCTTTCGGCCAGTACTCCGTGCGCCGTGCCTTCCCACAGACGGAAGGGACGATCCAGATCGAAGGGCTGTCGGGCTCCGTCGAGGTGATCCGGGATTCGATGGGCATCCCACACATCTACGCGGACACACCCGAGGATCTGATGATGGCCCAGGGCTACGTCCACGCCCAGGACCGCTTCTACCAGATGGACTTCTGGCGCCACATCTCATACGGCACCTTGTCCGAGATGTTCGGTGACAGCTCGCTCGAGACCGACGCCTTTCTTCGCACGATGGGATGGGGCCGACAGGCCGAAGCTCAATTCGACTCCGAAACACCGGAGATGAGATCACTCCTCGAGTCATACGCCGCCGGTGTCAACGCCTACCTCGCCACACAATCTCCGTCAGATCTGTCCTTCGAGTACTCGATTCTCCAACTCACGAACCCCGGCTACACACCCGAACCTTGGACACCTGCCCAGTCCCTTGCGTGGGGCAAGGTGATGTCGTGGGATCTCGGCGGGAACCACGAAGCCGAGATCGGAAGGGCACTCGCGCTCGGCGTGATGTCCCCCGAGCGCGTCGGCCAGCTCTATCCGGCGTACCCAGGCGACCGCCATCCCTACATCGTGGGATCCGACCAATCCGAGGCCACGGCGATCGAGACGATGGGGGTCTCCCCCGAGGCCCTTCAGGCGCCGCTCGAGTCCGCTGCGTATGCGATCGATGCTCTCGATCGGATTGCCGGCGGGGGTTCGGAGTCCGGCATCGGCTCGAACTCATGGGCGGTGTCGGGGCGATACACGGACACCGGGAGTCCGCTCCTCATGAACGATCCACACCTTTCGTCCCAGATGCCTTCGATCTGGTACCAGGTGGGGTTGCACTGCAATTCCGTGTCGGATGACTGCCCATTCGATGTTGCAGGGTTCTCCTTCGCCGGTGTGCCGGGAGTCGTCATCGGGCACAATGCGGACATTGCGTGGGGTTTCACGAACGTCGGGCCGGATGTCCAGGACCTCTACATCGAGAAGATCAATCCGGAGAACCCCAACCAGTACGAGTACAAGGGCGAGTGGCTCGACATGGACGTCCGTACGGAGACACTCGCGGTTGCCGGCGGTGACGACGTGGAGATCGACGTGCGGTCAACGATCCACGGACCGATCATCTCCGGCGTCTACGAGCCCCTCGAGGACTTCGCCGATGCCGGGCTGGAGAAGCCGGAGCAGTTTGCGATCGCGATGCGGTGGACGGCGCTCGATGATGTCCCTTCGATCGTCGGTCCGATCCTCGGTATCAACTCTGCGGCCAACTTCGAGGAGTTCCAGGAAGCTGCGTTGCTCTTCGCTGTTCCCTCCCAGAACCTGCTGTATGCGGACACGAAAGGCAATATCGGGTACCAGATGCCCGGCAACATCCCGATCCGCTCCAAGGGTGACGGAACGCTGCCGGTACCCGGCTGGACCGGTGAGTACGAGTGGACGGGCTTCATCCCGTACGAGGAGCTCCCGTATGTGTACAACCCACCCTCCGGATACATTGTTACGGCGAACAACGCCGTGATCGATGACAGTTATCCCTACCAGATCACCGAAGACTGGTCATATGGCTACAGGGCCCGGAGGATCGTCGATCTCGTGACCTCGAACTTCGGTATCGGCATCGGAGGGCAGGCAACAATCCAATTCGACAGCTACGACCTCAACGCTCAGCGTATCCTCCCGTTCCTCGAGGCCGCTATGACGACGACCGGCAACGATCTCGATGATGTCGAGCGCGATGCGCTCAATGCGCTACTCGACTGGGATCTCCAGAACTTCGCAGAAAGCACCGGCGCTGCCGTGTGGAACACCACGTGGCGCAACCTTCTCGATCTGACGTTCAACGACGAGCTGCCGGAGGACTTGTGGCCCGAAGGTGGTTCACGATGGTTCGAGGTGATGTACAGCCTGGTCGACAGCCCCGAGGACAAGTTCTGGGACGACGTGAGGACATCTGAGGTTGAGACGAGGGACGACATCCTTGTCGCTGCGTTCCATGCCGGAGTCGACGAGGCGCGTGACACGATGGGTTCAAACGTTGACAGCTGGACGTGGGGCGAGCTCCACCGCATGGTCTTTGTCAACCAATCCCTCGGAAAGTCAGGGATCGGCATCATCGAGGACCGATTCAACCGTGGCCCGTTCCCAGCAAGCGGAGCAACATCTGTTGTGAACGCGGTCGGATGGGACGCGGTCGAAGGATACGATGTCAACTGGCTCCCTTCGATGCGCATGCTCGTCGACCTCGGCGATCTCACGAACTCGCGAGCGATCCACACCACGGGTCAGTCGGGGCACGTCGATGACAAGCACTACGACGACATGATCCCTCTCTGGCTGAAGGGCGAGACCGTGCCGATGCTGTGGGACAGGACAGATGTCGAGGCGGATGCTGAAGCGACCATGGTGTTGGTTCCCTGACGGGAACAGCACCAAGAAGTAGTACGTATGACGAAGTACGTATGACGATCCAAGCAGTTGGTCGTACTACGGAATACCTACTACGTACTACTGCGAAGCGACAGCTTCGAATCGAACCGTGTGCCAACCCTCGGCACCGTCCGGCCTCGGCGGGACACGGCTCTCCGGCTGAGTCGTTCCGGTACCGTCGGTTGCCCGGACGCTGATCGTGTGTTGTCCTTCACTCACGTCGGCCTCAAAGGCCCACTGGACCCAACTATTCGTCGAAAGAGGCGCTGACAGCTCTGCGACCTGCCACGGCCCGTCATCGATCTGCACCTCCACTTGATCGATACGGCGAGTTGGTGCCCACGCGACACCGCCGAAGACGTATGATCCGGCGTCGACTCGTGCACCCCTTCTCGGACGATCGACCCGCGATTGTGTCTTGATCGGACCCTCTTTCGCCCATCCACGCGGAATCCAGTACCCGTCGAACGCATCCCAGGTGGTGAGTTCGATCTCGGTCAGCCACTTGGTGGCAGACACATAGCCATACAGCCCCGGGACGACGAGCCGTGCAGGGAATCCGTGATTGGCCGGAAGCACTTCGCGGTTCATACCGACAGCTATCAGCGGCTCACGCCCGTCGTATGCAAGCTCGGTCGGGAATCCGGCGGTCCAACCGTCGACGGAGCGTCCCACCAACTGGTCTGCCCCGTCCTGCACCTCGACCATGTCGAGAATGTCGGTGAGCGGTATACCCGTCCACAGGGCGTTGCCGACAAGCGTGTCGCCAACCTCGTTCGATACACAGGCAAGTGTCGCGTACCGTTCGACGAGGGGCATGCCGAGAAGATCCTGGTATGTCAGGACGACTTCTTGGTCGACCATACCTTTGACGGTCAACGTCCATTCGTCCGGATCGACGGTCGGCACGATAAGTGCGGTGTCGATACGGAAGAAGGTGGCATTACCGACGACGATTGGTGACAGCCCCGCCAGGTCGAAATCGTTCTCAGCCGTCGGGTCAATCGCTCTCTCGAGCGGCACTGGGAGCTCGAGCGCTGCGATCTGCGCCTCCGCGCGTGACCTGATCATCCCCCTGCCGATACCCACCGTCACCACGGACACGGTGACGGCGGCAGCTACCGCAAGCAGCAATCTTCTGCGCTCGATGCTCGCGACGTCTCCGTCGGTCACCGATCGTTCCCTTGGTGCGGTCCATTCCTTGATGCCGTACCAGACGAGTAGCCCCACTGCCGAAGATATGAGTGTCGTCGAAACGGCTGCAGCGGCCTCTGCCCCGACCTCGGCGAGCTGAGCGACAATACCAAGCACGGAAAAACCGACGAACCCAACGGTGATCGGGATAGGAGTACCTGTTGACGCCCTTCCGAGGAACCAACCGAGGATCAGCGCCGTCACGAAGATCCCGATGCCGAGCACTGCCTTGTCGGCGGTGCCAAAGGCTGCAATGGCGAACGACTCGAGCCAATCGGGGGAGATATCAACAACCACTGCGCCGATCGATGAGATCGCAGACGGAATCGTGCTCGAGAGACCCGCGAAGAGTTCGGTAGCTCCGAGGGCGACCGCGACGCCGGCCGCACCCGACCATGCGGATCGTCTGCGCTCGCTCGTGTTCACTTCTTCCTTCCCCGTTGATCGCTACAACGCACGATGCACGCTACGAGTTCCGTTTCTTGGCGACCCATTCGAGGAACAAAGAAGCGTCGAACGTATTCACGACGCGCTCGGCCGGCACCCATCCCTTGCGCGCCTGGGCAATGCCCCACGCCACATTGGCATATGCCGACGTGTGATGGGCATCGGTCGAGACCGCGAACATCACTTCGGACGTCTCGAACGCTCTACGCAGGAGCGGTGCTGCAAGGTCAAGTCGGTGCAGGTGACTGTTGATCTCCAACGCCGTACCTGTTGCGGCTGCAGTCTCGAACACAGCGTCCACATCGAATTGGACCGCCGGTCTTCGGCCGATCAACCTGCCACTCGGATGGCCTATCACGTTGACCGCGGGGTTCCGTATCGCAGCGAGCAAACGATCAGTCTGGTCCTCAGACGAGAGATCGAAGTGTGAATGGATCGATGCAACACCGAAATCGAAGCCTGCCAGAAAATCCGCGTCGTAGTCGATCGAGCCATCTGGACCAATGTTCAGCTCGGCTCCGTGCAGAATCGTGAGCAACGGATACTGCGGTCGCATCTCTTCGATGACTGCCCGCTGCTCGAGCATGCGTTCCCTCGAGAGGCCGTTCATGGAGAGGTCTTCGGCGTGGTCGGTGATCGCCACATACTCGAGACCCCGCGAACCGAAGGCGTCAAGCATCTCCTTCATCGTGCTTCGACCATCACCGGACCAGTCGGTGTGAACGTGGAGATCACCACGAAGATCGCTGACTGCAATGGGCCTGGGAAGTGAACCGGACTCAGCAGCAGCGATCTCGCCTGTGTCCTCCCTCAACTCTGGAGTGATCCAGACGAGGTCGAGCATGTGGTAGATATCGGCCTCGGTCGATTCGGCCACAACCGTGCCGGTCCCGACCTCGGAGAGCGAGTATTCGTTCAGCGTGAGACCCCTGTCGAGCGCACGCTGGCGCAGCGCTATGTTGTGGCCCTTCGAACCGGTGAAGTACATGAGGGCTGCACCGAACGCCGATTCGGGAACAACCCGAAGATCAACCTGCATCCGATCGTCGATCACCACCGAAGCCTTCGTCGAGCCAGATCCGAGAACCGCGGTAACTCCCGGAAGTGACAGGAACCGCTCAGACACCAGCGATCCAGCTTCAGCGGTTATGAGGATGTCGATGTCGCCGATCGTTTCTGTCAGCCGGCGGAGACTGCCTGCGTACTCCACCGAGAGCACACCGTCGACGCCCTCGAGCTCGGAGACAACTCTGCGAGCGATACCCATTGCTTCGGCTATCGGTGTCCGGGTCTCGTCCGAGTGAACACCAAGAAGCGCAATGGCGCCGGCGATCTTCTCCTCAGACTTCGGACCGAGTCCCGGGAGCGTCCGAAGCTGCTGCTTCTCGATCGCCTCGGTCAGTCCCGCCACGTCAACGACACCCAGGCTGTCCTGAAGGAGGAGCACGGTTTTCGGGCCGAGCCCGGGAATGCGCATGAGGTCGAGCATGGTCGGGGGGAACCGTTGCTTGAGACGTTCGACCTTGCCGATGGAGCCGTTCGCAGAGAACTCGACGATCTTGCGCGCTGTGCTGTCCCCGATACCGTCGATCTTCTTCAGTTCGGACACGGAGCGGTCGCCGACGGGTTCGGAAGTCGCAGCGATCGCGTCGATAGCCTTCTCATAGGCCCGCGTTCTGAAGGATTGGCTCTGGCCATCCTCGAGTTTTGTGTATGCGACGAGTTGGCGCAGAGCGGCGATGACGGATTCGTTGGACGGTGTCATATCGACAAGTACGAGTAGAACAAGAAGGTTCCGAGGAGAGCCGCTCCCTCGAGCCGGTTGATCCGTTGCGACGTGTACGCAAACACACCGGCGAAAACAGCGGACAACATCATGATCCCGATGAGGATCGTGGGCACTCCTCCAACAATGCCCGGCCCGATTATCGCTGCAAGACCGGCGACACCGAGCGAGTTGAATATGTTGGAGCCGAGAACGTTGCCGAGGACAAGGTCGGGAGCACCTCTCCGCGCTCCGGCAAGGGCGGCGGACAGCTCCGGGAGACTCGTCCCGACGCCGGTGATCAATCCCATGAACACGATGGACAGACCCATCCTTTCGCCCACGGAAACGACGCCGATGAGGAGCTGCTGACCCGCAACAACCGTTGCGATGAGGGCAACAAGCCCATAGAGGACCTCTATCCACACCCTGTCGGGGTCTGCGACGATATCGGCGAGATCCTCCGCTGGGTCGTTCTCTCCATTCTTCGCCCAGAAGATCAGCAGCCAGACGGCGCCCGCCATCACAGTGACCAGGAACACACCTTCGACAACCGAAACCTGACCGTCTGCAAGCACGCCGGCCAACAGGGCAACCGATCCGAGCATGAGCAGGCCTTCACGCTTGACAACGGCTTGTTTCGTCACCAGAACGGAGAGCAGAGCAGCAGACCCGAGAACGAGGGTGAGGTTCGCCGTATTCGAGGCGACGACGTTGCTCATCGCGAGTCCTGTTTCGTCCTTCGAGGCTGCAATCGCGGACACCACGAATTCCGGCACGGATGTTCCGAACCCAACGATCACCGCGCCGATGACAACAACGGATATGTTGAAGACCTTCGCGATCCTCACAGCGGAGAGCACCAGACGATCGGCAGCGACGATCAGGATGATGAGGCCGGTGACGACCCGCAGAATGTCTATGCCCACAGAAAAACCTCCGAATGGCGGCGATGGTAATCGCTTGCTCACCGTGATCGGTGTCGGCACTCATCATCGCTAGGCTTGTGGGTTCATGGCGAATCCTGACGAACCGATACACGAAACGTGGCTGTCGTCTGACCGAGTAGTTCCGCATCGGTTCATCCGCCCGGTGATCAGGTTCACGCGTGTCGAGGCTGCGGGTGGCATCGTCCTCCTGATCGCCGCTGCCATTGCGATCATCTGGGCCAATTCGGCATGGAGCGACGCATACTTCACGCTCTTCCGTACGCCTATCAGCCTCTCGTTCGGATCCATCCATATCGAGGAATCATTCAAGGACCTCATCAACGACGGTCTCATGGTTGTGTTCTTCTTCGTTGTCGGCCTCGAGATAAAGCGCGAGCTCGTGGTCGGCGAACTCAACTCCGTCAGGAAAGCCTCGCTCCCCGCCATGGCTGCGCTCGGGGGTATGGTCGTTCCCGCACTCGTCTACGTCGCCTTCGTCGCCGGAACAGGTGACCCGGAGGCTCTCAGAGGTTGGGGAATCCCGATGGCAACCGACATCGCCTTCTCCGTCGGCATCGTTGCTCTGCTCGGATCGCGCGTATCGGTCAGCGCGAAGCTGTTCCTGCTTGCGCTTGCCATCGTCGATGACATCGGGGCCATCCTCGTCATCGCCGTCTTCTACACGGAACAGCTCAATCTCGGCTACCTGGCGTTTGCCGCTGTGCTCCTGGTCGGGATGCACTTCGCAAAGAAGGTCGGAGTGTCCAGCATGCTGTTCTACGTCCCTGTTGCACTAGCCGTCTGGTACGGGTTCCTCGAGTCGGGCGTCCACGCGACGATCGCAGGCGTCATCCTCGGATTGATGACACCCGTATACGCAAGGTATTCCGACGAGCAGTTCAGGCAGAAGGCCGTGCGGGTTCTGGAGCGGTGGGACATCAACAGGGCGTCACCGCATGCCGAAGATCGTCTCGACCAGGATGCTCTGGAACTGGCGCAGGTGGCGAAGTCCTCTGTTTCACCTCTGAACCGACTTGAGCACGCTCTCCACCCATGGTCATCGTTCGTGATCGTACCGTTGTTCGCTCTCGCAAATGCCGGCGTGCGGTTCGTCGGAACAGAAGCCGGGCTGGGTGAAGAGTTCACGAGTCCTGTCGCACTCGGTGTTGCCGTCGGTTTGATGGTTGGCAAGCCCCTGGGCATCACCGCGGCTACGTGGCTCGCGTTGAAGTTCAAGCTCGGTGTGCTGCCGAGGCGCACGAACATGAAGACCATCTTCGGACTCGGCGCCCTCGCCGGCGTTGGCTTCACCGTCTCCTTGTTCGTGTCTGAACTGGCCTTCACGACCGAGATCTTCACCGACGAGGCGAAACTCGGGATCTTCCTCGGATCCTTCGTTGCCGGCGTGGCCGGATACATGATCCTGCGCTCGATGAAGACACCCGCTGAGGACTTCGCTGAAGCCTCTGAGCGGATGGCAGACTCAGCCTCCGGCTGAGCGCCTTCCGCTCTCGGCCTTCCGCCTTCCGCTCCTGCGGGCTGCGGATGGCGCATGGCGGATGGCGAATAGCGAATCCCGGAACAGCGACGGCCCGGCGGGAGTTTTCACTTCGTGAGCAACGGACCCAACCCTTTCAGGGCAGCGTGGAACATGCTGTACGCCAGGCGACTGAAATCGCCACGACCCAACGGCAACGTCGCTGTCGACCACGAACCACTCTCCCGTGTCCTGGACCGGCTTCGGTCGGAGGGTGTGCGATCACTCACCCGCGCATCATCGGACCTTGCAGCGTATCGCGATGTGCTCTCATCGATCGATCCGAACGATCTGTCACCTCAGGAGTCACTCGCATTCTGGATCAACCTGTACAACGCGGGTGCCCTCCACCGGGCAGGTCACGCCTACGCCAACGATTATGGGTCCGTTCTGCGGGTTCCGGGAGCCTTCTCAGCCCCTTGGGCGACCGTCGCGGGAGAATCCATGTCACTCGACGACATGGAACATGGCAAGATCCGCAGGTTCGGCGATCCACGTATCCACGGCGCCCTGGTGTGCGGTTCGGCGTCCTGTCCGACCCTGCGCAGCGAACCTTTCGATGGCGCACGCCTCGACGAGCAACTCGACAGCCAGATGCGGTTCTTCCTGGCCAACGGTGGGGGCAGGCTCGACAGGGCAGAGAACACTCTTCACCTCACGAGGGTCCTGAAGTGGTACGGCGCGGACTTCGTACGCCCACACAAGATGCCGACCCTACGACCGGCACGGGCTTCCGACCTCGCTATGGCGATCAGCCGTTGGCTCGATCCTGAAGACGCCGTACACGTGATCGCGCAGAAGCCGAGAGTCGTCTTCGCCTCCTATGACTGGGGACTCGGCTGCTCGGTGGCCTGAGCGGCCCTGCGTGCGCCGATGAGAAAGACAGTCACCCCAAGGACGGCTGCGACCGTGTCATACGGAAGCACATAGCGCATCAGGTCTGGAGCCGACACCACCCACTCACCATTCGGACCGAATCCAACATCGTCCAGGTAGTTCCATATCGACCAGATACAGACAAGTCCTACCGCCGCACCACCGAAGACCGCCCACCCCCGACCCCAGGCGCGATACGTCCCGATCGTGATCGCAGCGACAACCCATGCAATGTCGAGAGCAGAGATCAGCTGGAGGAACTGCGTGGAGGGGTCATAGCGAAGCGCAGCGGAAGAAGCCAGGGTCACGAGGCCGACGGTCCCCGTCACAAGTACAACCAGGCCGATGCCACCGGCGATCAGCCTCACGACAACGCTCCATGAGACCCCGCTGAACCAATCCGGCGCGCCGAACCGAACCAGAACGTTGGCAAGCACCAAACCGAATCCGACAAGCGCTGCGAGCTGCACCGTGAACGCTACGAGTGGATCGTCACCGACATCCACGAGGAGGAGCGGTATCGATAGGACAAGACCCCCGACGAGCCACGGCACGGTACGCAGAAGGGCGCGCTCGATAGGGGCCATGCTACGGGTGCGTCTCAGACGTGTACCGAGCGCGTCCCCGTGCGTCCTTCATGGATTCGTCGCTCCGCAATGTCGATGTACTCGGCATTGAGTTCATAACCGACATAGTGCCTGTTGGATTCCACTGCGGCCACGGCCGTCGTTCCCGAACCGAGGAACGGGTCAAGCACCAGGTCACCTTCGAAGGTGTAGAGCTCGATCAGCCGACGCGGAAGTTCGACGGGGAACGGAGCCGGATGGCCGACTCTGCGGGCCGATTCAGGGAGGATGTTCCAGATCGACACCGTTGCGTCGAGGAACTCCTCCTTTGAGATGGTGTCCTCACCTTTCCTGACCCGTGCGTACGAGCCCTTCGAGGCAACGATTATGTATTCGTGGATATCTCGCAGGGTGGGGTTCTTCGCCGACTGCCAGGAACCCCACGCACAAGATCCACCAGCAGACTTGGCCTTCTGCCAGATGATCTCACCCCTGAGATCGAACCCTATCTCCGTGAGAAGTGCCGACACGTACTGGTTGAGCGGGATGTACGGCTTCCTGCCGAGGTTCGCAATGTTCACTGCAACGCGGCCACCGGGCTCGAGCACACGGAACGTCTCCGTGAAAACATCGCGGAGAAGCTGGAGATACTCGTCGATGTCGAGATCGTCGTCGTAGTCCTTGCCGACGTTGTATGGAGGTGATGTCACCATCAGCGCCACACAGTTGTCCGGGATCTGGTGCATCGACTCGGAGGACTTCTCGAAGATGCGGTCAACGACCGAAGCCGGAGGATCGACCAATGCACCGACCGCACGATCGCCGTTGGCAACATGCATTCGCCGGCCGTAATAGCGGGAAGAATCGTGCCCTTCGCGCTTGCCCGTCCCGAAACTGGCGGTACTCGTGGCCACCGTCACCTCCTAGGCGCGAACCGTAGCACTCTCGGTTCACGGTTTGCGGTTTGCGCTGAGGACCTGCCACCCGTCTGTGAACTGTGAACTGTGAACTGTGAACAGCCGAGCGCAGCTCGGCCTCAGCTCACCACGGCCTTGTACGACCCGAGATTCAGGACCTCGGCCGCGTTTGCGGGTGGCGGGTCGAGGACTCGGCTGAGCCCTTCGGGTCCGGGAGCATGCACGAGATCGATGAAGAACCGATAGTTCCATGCCACGCCTGCCGGTCTCGACTCGATCCGTGTGAGGTTCGCTCCTCTGAGACCGAGTTCCGTCAGCACCAGCGCCAGAGATCCAGGTGTGTGTGAACCGGTGACCACGATCGTGGTCTTGTCATCGTCCTCGTTGACAACAGGGTCACCGACGGCGAGGACGACGAACCGAGTCGTGTTGTGGTCCTTGTCGAGGACGTGGTCGAGAAGGACCTCGAGGCCATGCGCCGCGCCGGCACGCGGAGGAGCCAGAGCCGCGATGGATGGGTCACCTGCCTCGGCGACCTGGCGAACCGCACCCGCTGTGTCATGTGTCGGAACAGCATCAACACCGAGGGCGAGAAGGGCGTGCTCTGCCTGCGCGAGTGCCTGAGGGTGTGAACGCACCTCACGCACATCGTCGATGGACGCACCAGGAATACCGTGGAGCGTGTGACGTACCTCGACGAGATGTTCGGCGAGGATCGAGAACCGAACATGACTCGCGTCGCCGGGCAGCCGATCGAGGACTGGAAGCACCGAGCCCGTCGTGGAATTCTCGACAGGTACCACGAGGCGGTCGACCTCACCGGCCTCGAGTGCATCAAAGGCCGCTGCGAAGCCCCGATGCCCGATGTAATCACCGTCCGGGAACAGCTCCGTCGCCGCCCGATAGCTGTAGCTGTGCGGCTCGCCCTGATATCCGATCTTCATAGACGGAGACCCTAACGGGTGTGGGGCGCCAGGCGACTGGTCCAGGCGTACAAAACCACAGACGCGCCTCGGTCGATCCCGGACCGCATCCGCAGTACAGCGAGGTTGACGGCCATTGCGTTACATGTAACACTGCGCGTATGGCAACACCCCACCACCCATCGAGTGCCGATCGGGTTCGTACCCACCGGAAGCGCCTGCGCGAACAAGGATTGCGCCCGATCCAGCTGTGGGTCGCCGATGATCGCGCACCAGGATTCACTGCCGAAGCTCATCGGCAGTCGGCCGTCGTCGCGGACAGCGACCATGCCGCTGATGATCAGGCCTTCATCGACGCGGTGAGCCGCACCGACTCGTGAGACGCGCCGAGATCTGGACCGCGGCAGGCGGCAGCGGATACACGGGCAAGCCACGGCCGGTGGTCATCGTCCAGGACGACAGATTCGACGCCACGGATTCCGTCACCGTTTGCGCATTCACGACCGACCCCGTCGAAGCGCCTCTCATTCGTATCCCCATAGTCCCCAACGATCAGAACGGCCTGCGCGAGGCGTCCAGTCTGATGGTCGACAAGATCACCACCATCCCCCGTTCGCGACTTGGAGAACGAATGGGTCGACTCGGCGACCAAGACATGGTGAAGCTCGGCCGAGCAATCGTTGTGTTCTTCGGCCTCACCAGCGGCCCTCGGAGCGGCTAGGAGCCTGCTGAGCAATGCCGTTGGTCCGATCGGCGATCAGGCGCGCAACTCGCAAAGGGCGAGCCTAGTTGGACAGGCCACTCCTGGTGGCGGAATTCCGTGATCCTCGGGAGCAGCCACAGGCAGAAACCGGCGATTAGCGGAAGACCGAGCCAGATGGGAAGTGTTGCGTCCGGGGTCGTTGCCTTGACGAGCAACCTCGGCTGGATCTCGATGACGGCGGTTGACGTGACGATTCCCAGCACGGTGAGCGAGAGCAAGTCGGCAACGACGCCGGCCGACACAGCGGCACTCACGGCTCTGTTGTTCTGGAGCCCCGCGGCGAGAACCTCCGGATACGCGACGAGTGTGTTGGATGCCCACATCGCTCCGATGAGCAGTGCACCGAGCACGGGGAGGTCGATGAATGAGACGGCGAAGTAGTAGCTCAAACCGAACGGGATGGCGAAACCGAGAAGCCCGTGGGCAAGAGCGTTCGAGCGGTTCTCCATGAAGGCCCTGATGTTGAAGGAGAGCCCTGCAAGGAACATCAGATACGGAAGTCGATGTCGCCCAGCTCCGAGACGAGACCTTCGGATGCAACCCATCCCAGGATGAATGGACCTGCGACCATGCCGAGAAAGATCAGACCGATGAGGCCGGGGAATCCGAATCGTTCAGCGATGATGATCGCCAGCAGGATCAGGAGCGCGACTTCAACAGATCCGATGGTTGGGCTCTCCTATGTTCGCTTGTCCAACAACATTGCGATGTCCTGAACGAGGACAGATTCATCTGCGCCGATCTCCTTGACACCGTCGTCCAGCATGACATAGCAGAAGGGGCAACCCGTGGCGATGATGTCGGCCTCCGTCGCGATCGCCTCCTCCGTCCGGTCGATGTTGACCTTCTTGCCTGTTTGTTCCTCGAACCAGAACTTCCCACCGCCTGCACCACAGCAGAACGAGTTGGTTCCGTTGCGTGGCATCTCCACCCGGATACCTGAGGCGTCCACGATGGTTCGAGGCGACAAGAAGCTGTCGTTGTGCCTGCCGAGATAACACGGATCGTGAAAGACGATCGATTCCCCTGTTGATGTTGGAGTGAGGCGACCGTCCTCGACGAGCTGACTGAGCAGCTCTGAGTGGTGGATGACCGTGTAGTCACCACCGAATTGGGGGTACTCGTTTCCGAGTGTGTTGAAACAGTGCGGACACTGGGTGACGATCTTGTCGATGCCAAGATCGTTCAGTGTCTCGATGTTCTGGAGCGCCAGGCCCTGGAACACATACTCGTTACCGGTCCGCCTTGCCGGATCCCCTGTGCAGAGCTCCTTGGAACCGAGAATGGCGAAGTCGATGCCTGCCTTGTGCAGGAGGCGGGCGGTCGACACCGTCACGTTCTTGTTCCGATCGTCGAAACTGCCGGCGCAGCCGACCCACATCAGATACTCGGCAGTGACACCCGGTTCACCGAGGCGTTTCACCTCGAAGTCGAGCTGATCGGTCCAATCACCCCTCGTGTTCTGGTCCATGCCATAGGGGTTCGATGAGTTCTCCATCGACACGTACGCCTTGCCAAGCTCTGAAGGGAATTCGGCTTCCATGAGCGAGAGGTAGCGGCGCATGTCGAGGATCTTGTCAACGATCTCGATGCCGGCAGGACACACCTCGTCACATGCCCGACATGTCGTGCATGCCCACAGCTCATCCGGCGTGATGAGCTCGAAGACGTTGTCCGAGGCAACGGTGATCCCAGCGTCAACTCCGACGGGGGGCGAGATCGGTGGCTCCCCGGAAAGCGCGGCAACCGTACCCAATTTCAAGACGATCTCGCGCGGGTCGAGGGTCTTGCCGGTCTGGTTTGCGGGGCACACCGAGGTGCAGCGGCCACAGATCGTGCATGCGTCGGTGTCGAGCAGCTGCTTCCAGGTGAACTCGGCGACCGTGGAGGCGCCAACGGTCTCGATGTCTGTGGCCTCCATGAGGTTCGGCATCTCACGCATCGCACCCTTCGGGCGTTCCCGTGGCTGAAGCGCGAGGTTGGCCGGTGTTGTGACCATGTGGCGAAGCTTCGTGGTCGGCAACATCACGAGGAACACCAGGAACACCAGGGCATGGGCGATCCAGGCGACCTGATGCACTCCACTCGCTGATGTCGTCGGCACGAGATTCGAGAGCGGGTACCCAACAATCGACCACTGCTCGAACGCCGGCCTGCCGACAACAGCGATACGAGCTGCTTCGGTAGCGAGACCGGTGATCCCTATCGCCGCCAGCATGACGAGGATCCAGGCATCTTCGGGCCGAGTCTTGGATCGGATCCGCGACGGCTTGGCACCGTAACGTCGGACCGCCGCCCAGGCCACGCCGGTGAGGAACAGGATCGCGGTGACGTCGAGGACGAGGGAGTAACCCTGATAGAAGCTTCCCTGAAGGAACTTGAGCGGGTACGGAGCGATGTTGTCGATCTCGAGAAGCACCGTACCGATGAACAGAACGATGAACCCGTAGTACATCAGAGCATGCATGACTCCAGCCGCCGGGTCCTCCATCACGGTCTTCATCGATACACCTTGGCGGAACCGGTGCAGTCGCCTCTTGAAGTCCCCGGAGCGGCTCTCCCAAGTTCCGCGCTCCCAGTTCTTCGCCCGCATGGCGAATAAACCGACCGAGATGCCGAGGAACGTTGCTGTCGTGATGTAGAACATCGCAACAACGAGCGGCGGGATGTTTCCAAAGACCTCTCTGCCGACCTCGAAATGCGGCTTCGCGGAGAGCTTGCTGAGCCACCAGAGCAGCAATGTCCCCGCCACGGCGAGAACCGCAAGAACACCAAGCACCTTCGATGCGGTGATCTTGCCGGTCGCCACGTCGTCGGTCTTCGTATCGGTTTCCGTCACCCGGTCTCCTCACATGGCCTCGAACGATTGTAAACGGTGGGCGACGAGCTGACGGTTACCCCCGCTTCATCTGTTCTTGTGTAACCGGTGATCGACCGTCCGATCCCCAGTTACAGACTCCCGAAGGGTTCTGCACGCGCTCAACCCCTGACAAGCGCCCGCATGAAGAAGAACAGGTTCGCCGGGCGTTCGGCCATCCGGCGTGTCAGGTATGGGTACCACGCCTCGCCGTAGGGAACGTACACCCGCATCTCGTGTCCCATGGCCACGAGCTCGGCCTGTCGATCTCTCCGAACGCCATAGAGCATCTGGAACTCCCAGGGATCGGTCCGATGCTCTGCGGCAGCGAGGATCTTCTCGAGGCGAACATCATCGTGGCTGGCAATCGCAGGCTTCACACCGGGAGACTCCATCAGAAGAGCCCCGAGCCGATCGAACGACTCGTCAACTTCATCGCCGGACTGGTACGCGACGTCTGACGGCTCTGCATACGCACCCTTGCAGAGACGGATGTGCCCACCAAGCGGGATGATCCGATCGAGATCCTTTGCAGTACGTCTCAGGTACGACTGCACGGCGATCCCGAGATTGCCGTGCACCCGTTGCGCCGCTGCGTAGAGATCGACCGTCGTCTGGGTGTGCTCGGACTCCTCCATGTCGACCGTCACGGTTGTGCCGGCCTCGAGAGCCGCAGCAGCGATCTCACCGAGGTTGCGAGCGGCGACCTCGTTGTCCAGTCCCATTCCGAGCTGGGTGAGCTTGATCGAGATATTCGCATCGAGTCCGTGCTCGGCGATCTGATCGAGGCACTGCAGATACGAATCCTTCGCTGCGCGTGCATCTTCAATAGCAGATACATGCTCCCCGAGATGATCCAGCGAGACCTTCAGCCCCTGTGAATTGAGCTCCTCTGCAACGTCGATCGCCTCAGCGAGGGAATCCCCAGCAACAAACCGTTTGGCGACAGCACGCCCCGCAGTGGTGTCCGTAACGAGCTTCTTGGTGACCGATCGCTCGGTAACAGCCAACAAGGCTGAACGGATCACTGGTCGGACACCTTTTCTCCGAGCTCTCTCGACCTGTCTGCCGCAGCCCGGACAGCATTCTCGAGCAACGCCCTGAAGCCGCCATCCTCGAGCACGTGCATCGCAGCTGCCGTTGTGCCACCGGGCGACGTCACCTCTCCGCGAAGACGGAACGCCGATTTGTCCGAATTGGAAAGCAATTCACCCGCGCCGCGGACCGTCTGGTGGACCAGCTTCTCTGCGGCGTGGTGAGGAAGTCCCTCTCGAATCGCCGCTTCGATGAGTGCCTCGGCCATGAGGAACACGTACGCCGGGCCCGTTCCCGACACAGCAGTCACCGCATCGAGGAGGTCCTCGGGTACCTCGATCGTCTCACCAACCGCGGCGAGCACAGACCGGGCTCGGCTTGAGTCGTCATCGCTGACTGAGGAGCCGATGGTGTACGCGGTCATGCCGAGGTCGACAGCAGATGGGGTGTTCGGCATGGCCCTCACAACAGGAACATTCGGCAGCGCGGCCTCGAACACGGAAACAGGCACGCCGGCGGCGATCGAAACGACCACCTGATCTCGTGTCACGACATGGGCGATCTCTCCGAGTACGGTCGGGACGTCCTTTGGCTTCACAGCAATGACGATGACATCTCTATCGGACGCAGCCTCGGCGAGTGAGAGCGTCGTAGCGGCTCCGGTTGTGTGTTCGAGATCTCGCGCTCGCTCGGGCCGGCGGACCACCAGTCTCAGGTCCGATGGCTCCCAGCCGGCACGTAAGAGCCCGTGGGCGAAGATCTCGCCCATGGACCCCGCACCAAGGATCGCAACTGTCGGTCTCGTCATGTACATGAGGTTATCGCAGCAGCGAACCGTTCGGTCATGGCGGCGTCGAACCCGACGAGGCGCACGGACCTCAGGCTGGTGGTCGTGGTGGCAACGAACTCGGCTGCGGCTTGCGCAATGACGGCCGCTGCCTCATCTGCGGGATAGCCGTAGATGCCTGCGGAGATGGCGGGTAGCGCAATCGACCCGACCTCGATCTCCGTGGCGGTGTCGAGGGCTGCGTACACGGCTGTAGCGAGAAGCTCTTCGTTCTCCGAGCCCTCAGCGTAGATCGGGCCGGCCACATGGATCACGTAGGACGACGGCATCCTGCCTGCCGATGTGAGCGCGGCGACTCCGGGTTCAAGCGGGCCGCATGTGTTGATCCACTCTGCCGACTCCTCGCTGATGGTCGCTCCGCCGGCGCGAGAGATCGCGAGAGCGATGCCACCACCATGCAGGAGATCCACGTTGGCTGCGTTCACGATCACATCGACCGGCATCACCGTGAGATCTCCCCCGAGAGCAACCAGGGTGGTGTCGCCGGCCCTGACTGCCGAGGAAGCGGTCTCAGGGATATCGATGGACTCCCAATACCGATCATCACCACGGTCCGTGTCGAGGCCGGTCGTCCAGTACGTCGTTGATGCTGAGCCTTTGAGATCGATGTCGTGGTCATGAGCGACAGCCACGACCTGTTTTGCAACCGCGTCGGAGGGGTCGACCAGCACAGTGCCTTCAGGGAGGAGCGCCTGTATGTGGCTGAGGATGAGGGGATAGTGGGTACAGCCGAGCACAACAACGTCTGCCCCTGCGTCTGCAACCGGTGAGAGGTACTCCTCGAGTAGCAGCCCGACCGGCTCTCCATTCTCGATTGCAGCAGCCAGACCGGGGCACGCCTGCTCGACCACATCGATGCTCTCCCCGTGAAGCCCGACCAGACTCCGAAACAGCTCACCCTGGAACGTCGCGCCGGTTGCGAGCACGGCCACGGTTCCGCTCGTGGTCAGGTCGGCCGCAGGTTTGACCGCCGGCTCCATCCCGACGAATGCGACATCCGGCAACACCTCTCGCAGATGGTGGAGTGCCGCTGCGGACGCCGAGTTGCAGGCGATCACGATCTCACCAACTCCTGCGGACACGAGGTACCGAGCGAGCAGTTCCGTCCTGACCCTGACCTCATCGAGCGTTCGTTCTCCGTACGGTCCGAACGCGCGGTCCGCAACATAGATGAGGTCGGCCCACGGGGCGCGCTCGCGTACGCGGTCGAGCACTGTTGTGCCACCGATGCCTGAGTCGAAGACCGCTATCTGTGCCATCATTGCCAGGGATTGAGAAGCGTGTCACGCAGATGTGGGGCAAAGAGCCGGGGCTCGAGGAGGAACGAGTCGTGACCCTTCTCGCTGTGCACGGTGATGTGACGGTACGACACTCCGGCTCGCTTCAACGCTGCTGCGAGAGTTCGCTGTTGATCCGGGTAGAAACAGACATCCGAGTCGATCGAGAACACCATGTACCGCTGGTACACGGACCGAGCGAAGAGCTCATCGAACGTATCAACATGTGCTTCAGCTCTCAGGTCGAAGGTCTGCCACACCTCCATGATCCGAAGATAGGTGTTCGCATCGAACCGCGAGGTGAACTTCGTCCCCTGATGCCACATGTACGACTCCAGGTTGGAGGTGAGCTCGTAGCCTGATGGTCCCTGTCCTTCCCGCACCTCAGCTTGCGCACGCTCGGCGAGTGCAGACAGCGACACGAAGGTCTTGTGGCCGATCATCCGTGCGAGCCTCAGCCCGTCGAGCGGTGCGGGACCGCCGTAGTAGTCGCCACCCTTGAAATTCGGATCAGACATGATTGCAGTGATCTGCTCGAAATTGTGGAAGGTCTGTAGCTCCGTGACGCTCCTGCCGGCGGCGATCGGAATGACGATCTCGACCATGTCCGGGTATCGCGTCGCAAGCGACATCGCGAGCACACCACCGAGGGACCCGCCGATCGCAGCGCGCACACGTGTGATTCCAAGGTGGTGGAGAAGACGGACCTGAGAATCGACGATATCGCAGATGCCGATTGAAGGGAACGCTGATCCGTACGGCCGGCCTGTATCGGGGTTGATCGAGGATGGGCCGGTTGTCCCGTAGCACCCACCGAGGTAGTTCGCCGAGACGACGAAGAGCTCATCCGTGTCGATTGCCCTGCCCGGCCCGATGAAGCCGTCCCACCATCCGTTGTGCATCTCATCGGTCCAGAGATCACCAGCCTGGGGAACCACGTTGGTGATACCCGCTGCGTGCTGGCTGCCGGTGAGGGCATGGAACACAACGACCACATTGTCCTTGGCAGCATTGAGTTCCCCGTATGTCTCGTACGCAACATCGACGGTGGCGAGTGATTCGCCGCTGCGCAGCATGAACGGGGTATCAGGGGATCCGAAAGTGAAGATCTCAGTGCCGTCGGTTGACATGTCGCTAGACAGTAGACGGCCCGCTACCGTCTGATGCCCGAAGCAAGGCTTGATATCGATGGGTCGAGTGACCGATCACATAAACGGGCGCTTCGGATATGAGCGGGGTCGGTTGGATCTGGGGAGATGACAAGTCGGTAGCACGAAGTACGTATCACGTAGTACGACCCCGAATCTGGACTTCTGGCCAGCGCTCGACGCAGATTGAGCCTGGCGCCTGGACACGCTATGTGCTCACGGTCTTGAAGAAGCTACGGACAAGGCGCCCGAGGGCCCAACCCGCGAGCCCCCCAACGACGTAGTTGATGGCAGCCAACAGACCGGAGCCGATGATCACCGCAATCGTGAAGTCGATCTCGCCGAAGGTGAACAGCAGAATCCACCAACCCATCACCGCGACGATGGCACCCACGATCGTGAGGTTCACACGATGTGTGATGCCGTGGACGAATCCGAAAACGAGACCGACGAGCAGAATCGTTGGGATCATCGCTCAGCTCCCGTAGCTGTTGTGGTGTAGGAGTTCACCGAGCGGTTTTCGACCGCCCATCTTTGTGGCCCCTGCACCCTGGGCCGGGTACCCGATCGCTACCGCGAACCGGCACCTTCTGCCTTCAGGCAGCTCGAGAACCTCAGCAGCGATCTCCTCACGGTGCAACGTCACAGGGCAGGTGGCCAAGCCGAGTGCATCGGCGGCAAGCATGATGTTCTGCGCCAAGCGACCGGTATCGAACTCGTAGCCCTCTGGCTCCTGCACGAGACAGATCGCAGCCGGCGCGTTGCGTACCGGATCCATGAAGTCACCCGCTTCGCAGAGACGGTTCTTCTGTTGCGGATCATCAACCAGGATGAACGCCCAGTTCTGCACGTTCTTCGCAGATCCGGTCCACCGCGCGGCCTCGAGGACGGCCGCCAAGTCCTCATCGCTGATAGCTCGATCCTTGAACTGACGGATAGCCCGCAGCCCCAAGACCGAGTCGTAACGATCGTTCATGGTCCAAGCGTAGCTCGACGCAATCAGCCGATCACACGTTCCGACCTGATGCCTGAGACCCGAGACCTGTCAGAACGCCTCGTCGGACATCTCCATGAGCCAACCGTCTTCTGCTTGGGCCGCAGCGGTACGCACGGCGGCCTTCGGGAGAGCGTCATTCGCAAAGAACCTCGCCGAGGCGATCTTGCCCTCGTAGAAGCCGACATCGTCACCGGTTGCATCTGCCAGAGCCGCGCTGGCGACCTCGGCGTGCTCGAGCAGCAACCACGCAATCGTCACCTCGGAGAGACTCTCGAGGAGGGCGTTCGTGTGGAGACCGGTCTTGTAGATCTCGGTCGGCTCTTGCATCGACTGCATCGCATGTCCGACAAGTACACCGACATGGGCCTGAACCTGTTCGATTGCCTGACCAAGCACATGCCGCTCGGAGGCGAACTCATCGGAACCGCCCTTGACGTACTCCATCATGCCTTCGGCGAACTTCATGAGGGTCTGGCCCTGATCCCTGGCGATCTTGCGGAAGAAGAGGTCGAGCGCCTGAATGGCAGTGGTCCCCTCGTACAACGTATCGATCTTCGCATCACGGATGTACTGCTCGATCGGATAGTCCTGGGTGAACCCGGAACCACCGAACACCTGGAGCGACAGGGCAAGGAGCTCATACGCCTTCTCAGACGAATAACCCTTCACCATCGGGAGCAGCAGGTCGTTGACCTTGTCCCAGTACTCGTCCTCTGGATACAGGATCTTGTTGTCGAGCGTCCTGGCCGTGTACATCCACAGTGCTCGAAGACCCTCTGCATATGCCTTCTGAACCATCAGCATGCGGCGGACATCAGGGTGCCTGATGATCTCAACACGCGGCGCTGTCTTGTCCATCATCTGGGCCAGATCGGCGGACTGGACACGCTCCTTGGCATACTCGAGTGCGTTGAGGTAGCCCGTGGAGAGTGTCCCTGCGGACTTGACACCGATCATCATCCGTGCGTCCTCGATGACCTTGAACATCTGGCGGATGCCGCGATGTACGCCACCAACAAGGTATCCGACGCATGGTTCGTCCATGCCCATCGTCAGCTCACAAGTCGTTGAGCCCCTGATACCCATCTTGTGTTCGAGATTCGTGGCGCGTATGCCGTTGCGGTCGCCGAGCGACCCGTCGTCGTTGACGAGGTACTTCGGCACGATGAACATCGAAAGGCCCTTCGTGCCGGCCTCACCGCCTTCGCGACGCGCAAGGACGAGGTGGACGATGTTCTCGAAGTAGTCGTTCTCACCTGAGGTGATGAACCTCTTCACACCTTCGAGGTGATAGGTGTCACCTTCGATGTGGACTGCTTTCGACGTGCCGGCCCCGACATCCGACCCGGCGTCTGCCTCGGTGAGCACCATTGTGGCGCCCCAGCGACGTTCGACCATCGGGACGGCCCACGTCTCCAGCTGCTCCTCGGTACCCGCGGCAGCGATCACGCTGGCCATCAACGCGCCCGAGGCAAAGAGGAAAGTAGCCGGGTCCGCGCTGGTGAACATCTCACCGATCGCCCACCTGAGGGAATCCGGCGCACCGAAACCCCCGAGATTCTGGCCAAGGCCGAGCATGTGCCATCCGCCGTCGTACATGGCGTCCAGGCTCGCCTTCACCGAGTCGGGAAGCTCGATCTCGCCATCGATGAGTTCCGGTGGGTTGCGATCTGCGTCCGCGAAGCTCGCAGCGAACTCCTCCGTAGTCAGGCGATCGACCTCACGAAGGGCGTCCCTGGCCGTGTCCTCATCAAAGGAATCGAACGGTGCCTTGCCGTAGTATTCGCCAACCTCGAGGTACTCAAAGAGATTGAACTCGATATCCCTGCGGTTTGCCTTGTAGTGACTCATCGTTATCCCTCGTACTTCGCACTCCGTCAACGCGGCCTCACCGTGTATATCGGCCGCACTGCCGTCTTTCTGACACAATTTGAGTATACACTCCAAGTTGGAGCGTTCGACCATATTTGAGTGAGTACTCAACATCGGGAGTACGATGCCCGAGACGAAGGGAAACTGTGGCTCGTTACCAGGTAGGTATGCAGACCGAAGCCCGCATCATCGAGGCGACACGAAGTCTGCTCGCCGAAGGCGGGATGGAGGCCACAACGCTCAAGGCGATCTGTGACCGAGCCGAGGTGAGGTCGGGCAGCTTCTACAACCTCTTCGATTCCAAGGAGGATGCGGTTATCCGTGTTGTCCGTGAATCGATCGAAGCTGTTGACCCTGATCCTGACCGCGCCGGAAAGGACACGGTCGACGATCTCGTCGAGGCATACATCCGCTTCTTCGAGGAGGAGCCGAAGATGGCAAGGGTCTATGTTGTCGCCGCGCTGGCCGGCGAGTCATCGGCCAACGGCGCAAGGCGCCGCTTCCTACGGCACCACCAACGCCGTGTTGAGCGATTCGGAGATGCCATGGAGCGAGGCGACACCTCACTCACCCCCGAAGACGCTGCTGTACAGGCAGAACTCCTTCTCGGCGCTCTCGACGGGCTCGCGCTCCGATGGGTTCTCGACCAGAACTTCGACTTCCCAAAACATGCACTCCTCGCCACCGAACGCCTCAGCTAGGTCTGGCTTCTGACTTCTGACTAGTACGGCAAGCCTTCGGCTTGACATAGGAATTGGTTGAGATCGCTACCGGCT
>CAZWMX010000023.1:0-15518 GCA_964635205.1 uncultured Acidimicrobiaceae bacterium
GACGTCACGTCCAAAATCAGACCGCTTAGATCGGTCATCCTCCTCCTCCTTCCGCCGCTTCCATCATCCGGCGAAAAGAGTCGATGGACAAGGGCCAAAAGACCCTTCTGTGAAAGACCCGCGCAGCTGTCAGCTGTGCGAACTACGCGGATGCCTTCACGGCTCTACCGGCGTGCCAGACGTGGGTTACTCGATCGGGGTTGCCCCATCCGGAGGAGTCCTCCAACGGGTTGAAGTCGATGGCGATCACGTCCGCGTCGTAGCCGTCCCGTAGCTGACCTGACAGCGGCGCCTGCGGGCCGAGGGTGTCTGGGCCATTGGCCGTGGCAGACTCGATCGCTTGAAGCGCTGTCATGCCTGCATCCTGGAGGAACTTGATCTCGAGCGAGTTCCGGCCGTACATGTCGCCGCTCACGAAGATATCCGTGCCCATGGCGATCTTGACGCCTTTCGCAACGGCGAGTTTCATCGCTGCGGCCTGGGCATCGGCAACCATGAGACCCTTCTTGTAGGCGTACGGCGGGAGAATCTCCTCCATGTGTAGCAGTTGGTCGACGACGAACCTCGTTGGCACGTAGATGGCACCCGTCTCGACCATGAGGTCCGCTGCTTCCTCGTCCATGAACGAACCGTGCTCGATCGTCTGTACCCCGGCGCGTAGTGCAGCCATGATCCCAGGCTTCCCATGACAGTGGGCTGCAACGAATCGTTCAGCTCTGCCGGCCTCCTCGACGATCGCGACGAGCTCCTCGTGGGAGAACTGCTGGTGGATTGGATGGTCGACCTCGGACATCACCCCACCCGAGGCACAGATCTTGATGACCCTGGCGTTCTTCCTGAGATTGATTCGCACTGCCCTCAGGACGGCCGGAACTCCATCGGCGAGGATCCCCAGTCCGGCATCGTGGTGAGTGACGAACTCGAGCGGCATGCTGTGAATGTCTCCATGGCCGCCGGTTGTGGAAATGATCGTGCCTGCGCCGTACACCGTTGGTCCCTGCACGCGACCCGAAGCAATCGCCGGCTGGATATCAAGACCGTAGCCGCCGACCTCTCTAACCGATGTGACCCCTCCCATCAGCGTGCGTTGGAGATCCCCAACGGCCCTGGCAGCTCGACGTGGCACGGGTTCTGTCACCATCGCGAGCAGATCTGGTTTCTCGATACCGACGAAGTGCCCGTGACACTCCCACAGCCCAGGCATGATGGTTGAGACCTTCTCCGTGTCGGCATCAGGCGTCTCGGGTGCCGAAGTAGCTGCCCCGGCGTAGATGATCGTGGCCTCATCCAGTACGACGACGCCATTCGAGATGGGCTCACCGCGTCCGGGAATCAGCAGTTCGGCTTCGATGCGAACGGTCATGGCACTCCTTGGGTTCCTACGGGCGAAACTACCTGAATCCTCGGCGCTCTGGAGGTGACTAGTCATCTGTCGTCGGGCAGGTTGTGCCTTGCCCGGATAGGTCGAGCGACCTACCTTGTAACGGAGCACGTCGCCTGGTTCGGGCAAGCCGGGAGGACGACGGCTCCCGTACCGGGAGCTCAGCGTTAGGAAGGTGGAACCCGGGGATGGGTCCCCGGGTTCGTCACGTTGGTGGGTTCAACACGTTGGTACACTTCCGTTTCCGGAGGAACCCGCGTGAGTGAAGGCCGTGATGAACCCAACGTATCAACCCGAAGAGGTCGAAGCGCGCTGGTACCCCGTATGGGAGGAGTCGGGTTCCTTCCGACCTGAGGTCAATCCCGATGGCGAGCCGTACAGCATCGTCATCCCACCTCCCAACGTCACAGGCGTTCTCCATACGGGACACGCTCTCGACCATGCCATGCAGGACATCCTCATCCGCCGCAAACGGATGCAGGGGTACGCCGCACTCTGGCTCCCGGGTACAGATCACGCAGGTATCGCGACGCAGAACGTCGTGGAGCGCGAGCTTCGCGAAGAAGGGATGACACGGCACGACCTCGGTCGTGAGCAGTTCGTCGAACAGGTGTGGGCGTGGAAGGCCAGGTCGGGCAACACGATCTCGACCCAGATGCGAAAACTCGGCGACTCAACCGACTGGTCGCGGGAACGCTTCACGTTCGACGAGGGGTTGAGCGCCGCGGTCCGGAGAGTATTCGTGACGCTCTACGACGAAGGCCTCATGTACCGCGCCAACCGGATCATCAACTGGTGTCCGCGCTGTCACACGGCCTTGTCCGAGATCGAGGTCGAACACGAGGATGATCCGGGCGAGCTCACCTACATCAAATACCCGTTCAAGGACCGCTCGGGCTACATCACCGTCGCGACAACCCGGCCGGAAACGATGCTCGGCGACACAGCAGTTGCAGTTCACCCGGATGACGAGCGTTACAAGGACGCGGTAGGCGAGACGCTGCTGCTGCCCATTCTCAACCGCGAGATCCCGGTCGTGGCCGACGACGCCGTCGAGCACGAGTTTGGGACAGGCGCTGTCAAGGTGACACCCGCCCATGATCCGCTCGACTTCGACATCGGCCAACGACACGACCTCGAACAGATCATCGTCGTGGACACAGAGGCCAGGATCACCGAGGCCGGTGGTCCCTACGTGGGAATGGATCGATTCGAGGCACGGGAGGCGGTGCGGTCAAGATTGAGAGAACTCAAGCTCATCGAAAGCGTGGAAGAACATCCGCACTCGGTCGGGCACTGTTCGCGCTGTCACACCGTCATCGAGCCGCTGCTCTCGCTCCAGTGGTTCGTCAAAGTACAACCACTCGTGGGTCCGGCGATCGAAGCCGTCAGGAACGGTGAAACCACCTTCCATCCTCGCCGGTGGGAGAACAGCTACTTCCACTGGATGGAGAACCTGAGGGACTGGACCGTGAGTCGTCAGCTCTGGTGGGGCCACCGCATCCCTGCGTGGTACTGCGACGCCTGTGACGAGACGATCGTCTCGATCGAGGACCCAACGGAGTGCGTATGCGGCTCGAGCGATCTTCAGCAGGACGAAGACGTTCTCGACACATGGTTCTCGTCGGCGTTGTGGCCTTTCTCAACACTTGGCTGGCCCGACGAGACGGACGACCTCGGCACGTTCTACCCAACGAGTGTGCTCGTTACCGGTTATGACATCATCTTCTTCTGGGTTGCACGCATGATGAAGATGGGGATTCACTTCACAGGAGAGGCGCCGTTCCCCGACATCCTGATCCATGGCATGGTGCGTGATTCTGAGGGCATCAAGATGTCGAAGTCGACGGGGAACGCGCTCGACCCGATCGAACTTGTCGACGAGTACGGCGCTGATTCACTCAGACTCGCGCTCATCCAAGCTGCAGCGCCAGGCCATGACATTCCTTTGAGCGTCGACTCGATCGACGCTGCCCGTCGCTTCGGAAACAAGCTGTGGAACGCTGTACGTTTCGTTGTCGAGTTCATGGACGTCTCGCACGTTCCCGTCGACGGTGGCTATCCGGATGATCCAGGTCCTGAGGACGCATGGATCCTCTCGAGGCTCGTCTCCGTTGCCTCTGAGGTTGATCGGCTCCTCGACGAGTACCGACTCTCGGATGCCTTTGCCGTTCTCTACAACTTTGCGTGGTCAGAGGTTTTCGACTGGTATCTCGAGATGGCCAAGTCGATCAACGACTCCGACAGCGCCCGGCAGGAGGTCATGCGTCAAACCCTCGGCGCCGTCACCCGCGATGTGTTGAAGCTCTTCCATCCGGTGATGCCGTTCATCACCGAGGAGCTCTGGTCACATCTCGGCGAGAGGTCGAAGCTCCTCATCGTGGCGCCATGGCCGGAGGTTCCGTCATTCGAGTCTCCGGAGGATATGGGCTCACTCCAGGGTGTGGTGACGGGGATCAGACAGTTCAGATCCCAGCACCAGATCGGGCGAAACGTCGACATGCCCGTCACCGTTGTGACGACCACAGACGACGACCTTCCGGTCTGGTGGTACTCCCAGGTGGCGTCCCTCACTGGAGCAGCACCCAAGGCCGGGGCGCGTCCCGACCCGATTGCCGGTCACACAAGGGTTTCCGCCAAAGGTGTTGAGGTGTTCATTGCTCTTCGAGGGCTTGTCGACGCTGATGCTGAGAGGCCAAGGATCGAGAAAGCGATCGGCGATCTCGAATCGAGAATCACCAAGTCGATGGGGAAGCTCGAGAATCCGAACTTCAGAGACCGGGCGCCCGCCGAGGTTGTTGCTCAAGAGGAGAACCGGCTTGTCGAGATCGAAGCCGAGCTCGTCAAGGCGCGACGTCAACTCTCGGAGCTTGGTGTGGAATGACGGGTGTAACCGGTTTGCCTACGATCAAGACACGCGACCAGGCGGAGGCGTTTCTCGATGACCGCATCGGTCACGGCGTCCAACCGGGTCTCGATCGGATAACCGGCCTGCTCGAGTTCATGGGCGACCCACAGACGTCCTATCCGTCGATTCACATCGCCGGCACGAACGGGAAGACAACCGTGTCGCGGATGGTCCAGCAGATCCTCGGTGCACACGGATTGGCGACCGGCGGTTTCACATCCCCACACCTACACACAGTGGAGGAGCGGTTCACACTTCATGGGCTGACGCTTGACGAGCGTGACTTCATGGATGCTGTCGCAGACATCGCGTGGTTCGTGGAGGCGTACGAACAGCAGGCGAACACGCCGGTCACATATTTCGAGGTCACCGCAGCGTTGGCGTTCTCCATCTTTGCCACTGCGGCTGTTGATGTGGCAGTCGTCGAGGTTGGGCTCGGTGGCCGTCTCGATGCTACGAACGTGCTCGATTCCGCCGTTGCGGTGATCACCGGAGTAGATATCGACCACATCGAGTTCCTCGGATCCGAAGTCGAGCAGATCGCAGCGGAGAAAGCAGCGATCGTCGGCGAGCGGGGGACTCTCGTCACGGGACCTCTCCAGCGCAGCGCTGAAGGTGTCATAGAGAGACGTGTCGGTGACACCGGGGCCAACTGGATCAGGACCGATTCTGACTTCTCCGTAGTGGACGCCACCGTTGCTGTTGGCGGTTTTCACCTGGAGATCGACGGTGTGTTCGGCCGCTACGAGGACCTCTACCTCCCGATCCATGGTCGACACCAGGTCGACCATCTCGCCACTGCTGTCGCGACATCTGAGATGTTCCTCGGAACTGAGCTCGATCCGGAGTCCCTTGCCGTCGCCGTTGCTTCGATCACCGCACCGGGGCGTCTCGAGGTTGTAAGCCGCCGCCCCGTCGTGATCCTGGACGGAGCCCACAACGTTCAGGGGTTCCATGGTCTTGCGTCAACGCTCGAGAATGAGTTTCCGGCCATCCAATGGCATCTCGTCCTTGGCGCCAGGGGTGAGCGAGACGTGAGGGATCTTGTCACGCCACTCAAAGGTCTTGTTGGAAAGGTATATGCCACGGCTCCCGCTGACCCCGCTGCCATCGATCCCGAATCCGTGGCCACCGCTGCGGGTGACGCGCTCGACGTCGACGCCGCATCGTTTCAAGAGGCTGAGGATGCCCTTGGTGATGCCACAGATGCTGCAGGAGTGGAGGGTGGTGTTGTCGTCGCAGGGTCCCTGTATCTCGTTGGAGAGGTGCGAGGGCAGTTCAGATCCCCGCCCGATCGAACCGGTGATGCGCACCTCAGGTTCGAGGCTGAACGATTCGACGATCCCGACGAAGATCCTGAAGACCATGAAGCCCCGGATACCTTTCACTGAGCTCGCCACCGGTACGCTTGTGAATCTCGCGATCGGTGATCGCGCTCTTTTCCTACCGAGGAGTTGTGAACAGTGGCAGTAGAGAACACCTTCGTGATGGTCAAGCCAGATGGCGTCGCCCGCGGCCTCGTTGGTGAGGTCATCTCCCGCTTCGAGGGGAAGGGCCTCAGGCTCGAGAGTATGAAGATGCTGACCATCAGCGAAGAGATGGCCGGCCGTCACTACGCAGAACACACAGAGAAGCCGTTCTTCGGTGAGCTGGTTGCGTTCATCACCTCCGGCCCCGTCGTGGCAATGGAGTGGTCCGGTGAATCCGCGGTCTCCGTTTCCAGGACGCTGATGGGCGGCACGGACCCGGTAGACGCCGAACCCGGCACGATCCGCGGCGACTTTGGTCTTGTCATCACGCACAACCTCGTGCATGGGTCCGACTCGCTTGAGAGCGCCGAACGCGAGTTGGGGATTTTCTTCGGTTAGCCTTCTTTTTGGGCTGATTGCGAACCGTCTGGTTACACTTACCGCAATCACGCCAGGAAGTCTCTTGTGAACAATCTTCTGTCATTCGCTGGCCGGGACATGGCTGTCGACCTGGGTACCGCGAACACCCTTGTATTCGTGCGCGGCCAAGGCATCGTGCTGAACGAACCCTCCGTCGTAGCGATCAACACCCGCGACAACAAGCCGCTCGAGGTTGGCATGGCGGCCAAGAGGATGATCGGTCGTACTCCTTCCTACATCCAGGCCATTCGACCGCTCAGGGACGGTGTGATCGCCGACTTCGATGTCACCGAGAAGATGTTGCGCTACTTCATCGACAAGGTGCACACGGGCCGATTCGCCGCGAGGCCTCGAATCGTCATCTGCGTTCCTTCGGGAATCACCGCGGTTGAGCGCAGAGCCGTGGAGGAAGCCGCCTATCACGCGGGAGCTCGGAAGGCATACACCATCGAGGAGCCCATGGCGGCCGCGATCGGTGTCGGGCTGCCGGTGCATGAGCCGACCGGCTCCATGGTTGTTGATATCGGTGGTGGAACCACCGAGGTCGCGGTGATCTCTCTCGGCGGCATTGTCGTCTCGAAGTCGATTCGCATTGGCGGAGATGAACTTGACGAGGCGATCATCAATTGGGTGAAGAAGGAGTACTCCCTCATGCTCGGTGAACGAACCGCTGAGCAGGTGAAGATGGCCATCGGATCTGCTTGGCCGTACGCAGATGAACCTGCGGCCGAAGTTCGAGGACGAGATCTCATCTCGGGCCTCCCGAAGACGATCGTGCTCTCAAGCGCCGAGGTACGAGAGGCCATCGAAGAGCCGGTTGAAGCGGTCGTCGATTCCGTGAAGTACACACTCGACAAGACACCCCCCGAACTCGCTGCTGACGTGATGGAGCGTGGCGTCGTCATCACCGGCGGCGGTGCCTATCTGAAAGGCATCGATGTCAGGCTTGCCCATGAGACAGGCATGCCGATCGTGACTGTGGATCGCCCGCTGCACAGTGTTGTGCTGGGGTCGGGAGCGTGCCTGGAGGAATTCGACATACTCCATGTCGTCCTCCAGTCATCCGGCCGCGCCTAGTTTGGGCGCCGCCCCCCTCTGATGTTCTCCTCATCGGATCGGAGAGTCGACCGAGTCACGATCTTGTTCCTGTCGCTCGTAGCCTTCGGATTCATCGTCGCGACGTTCGATGTCCGATCATCCGGAGATGGTGCGGCCGAGGTTCTGAGGGAAGGCGCCCAGTCGCTCTTCGCGCCGCTCCAGAGTGGTGTGGACTTCGTCACTCGACCGGCTGTCGGTTTCGTCGATGGTGTTTCCAACCTTGCCGGTCTACGAGATGAGAATGACCGTCTGACCGAACGAGCCCGCGAACTCGAGGCCCAGGTTCGGGCGACGGAGGCTCTCGAGGAGCAGGTGATCCGGCTCGAGGCGATTCTTGGTCTTGAAGTACCGGACGAGCTCGCAACGGTCACGGCCCGGATCAACGCGTCGGGGCCATCGGCTTTCGACAACGTCCGCTACATCGACAAGGGCTCGGAGGACGGCATCGTTGCCGGCCAGGCCGTTCTGGATGAGGATGGGCTCGTTGGGCGTGTCGACCTTGTTTCCGCAGGAGCAGCTCGCATCAGGCTCATCACCGATCCTGTCGTGTCTGTTGGTGTGCGCGTTCTGTCCACAAACGAGACCGGAATCGTCACCGGCAGGGGTGACGGTCCGCTTCGCCTGGAGATGTTCCGCGCCAAGGAAGCCGTCTCCAACGGCGACCGCGTGATCACGGACGGTTCACGGTTCCCCCCCGGTATTGCTGTAGGGACCATCCGCACAGCTGCTGCTGCCGAGGTCGGTTTTGTACTTCGGACCGATGTTGATCCGGCCGCTCGACTGAGCCAGATCGACTACGTGAAGATCATCGTTGGATGGTCACCGATTGATTCGGGCCTCCAAGACGATGAGGCCTCGCTCACGACCACCGGTCTCGGCCGATGAGCCGCTCCCGCGTTGTGATCTCGCTGCTGGCCACCTTGGTGGCGATCGTGCTGCAAACCACGATCTTCGCTCCGGGCAGAATCCAGCCTCTTGGAGTGGCCCCCGCTCTCGTGACGCTTGTTGTGATAGCCGTTTCCACACAGGTTGAGGCCGAGTACCTTCTTCTGATCGGGTTCACCGCCGGGATCCTCATGGATCTCCTCGGGGGCGGAACACTCGGGTTGTGGGCCATGACGCTCACAGTTGTTGCGTACGCCGCCGGCAGATTCAGGGGACGTTTCAACGACGGACCTGCATACGTCGCAGGCATCGTGTTCGGCCTGACGGTGTTCGGCCAGTTCCTGTTCGTACTGCTTGGAACCCTCTTCGGGCAGGGCACGATCGCAGAACCAGGTGTGGTCCGAAAGATATTGCTCCCCGGCGTGTGGAACCTGCTTCTGACTCTGCCCGTTTTCTGGGCTTTGGCAAGAGTATTCAAGTCCAGACAGGGTCGGTGGGCTGTATGAACAACACGATGCGCGTCGGTGTCATCGGCCTTGTCTTCGCCGCACTCCTGGCCGTGCTCGGCATGAGGTTGTGGACGATGCAGGTGACCGAGGTCTACGCCTACGAGGAGCGTGCGGCGAAACAGCAGGTGCGGGTCGTCACCACACCTGCTCCGCGCGGAAATATCTTCTCCGCCGACGGTGTGAAACTTGCCGGGACACGATCTGCCCTGGCGGCTGTTGTTGATCTTGCCCTCGTTGACAAGGATGAACTTGGTCGGCTGGCTGAGAACCTCGGTGCCTTCCTCCTCGAGCCCGCGTCCGACATCCTCGAGCAGCTCTCTGAGGACAACCGCGGTGCTCAGATCACGGTGGCCAAGGATCTGACCGATGCCCAGGCGACGTTCTTGCTCGAGCACAGGGAGGACTTCCCCGGAGTCACCGTCATACCGCAACCGATCCGCACGTATCCGCTTGGTGACATTGCTGCCCACGTGCTCGGGTACATCGGCCGTCCGAACGAGGAGGATCTCGAACGCGACGATGTTGATGGCAACGACTTTGTCGGAAGAGCCGGTGTCGAGAAGAGTTATGACGTTCAGCTCCAGGGCATAGAGGGAATCGTTCAGTACAGGGTCGACGCGAAGCGAAAGGTGCTCTCACTCGTCGGCGAGCAGGCACCGACAGCGGGAGGGAGCCTGGTGCTCACCGTCGATTCGAAGGTGCAAGAACAGCTTCAAGAGTCGTTGAGGGATGGACTCATGCAGGCCAGGCGCCTCGAGATGGAGGAGCGCGCAGCCGAGCTGATGGAGAGCTCTCGGCCCGAGAGGCTGGCTGCGGCGCTGGCTGAGGCCCGTCTGGAAGCAGCCAAGCCGCAAGAAGAGTCGACGGAGGCAACGTCAGATATCGCCGCCGTTGGTGTTGATGATGATGATGTCGCTCGCGAACGCGAACCGATCACCGTCGACCCCGTGGGAGTCCTCGGGCCGCTGTATCCCGTTCTACCCGTCGACAGTGATGGGGTGTGCGTTCCCGTCCAGAGAGTGACGATCCCTCTCGGGGGCGAGGGTGTGCTCTCGGGGATCGAGCCACAGTTCATGCGTCTCGACGCCGTTGCCGAGATGGATGGCGATCTCATCGCCACCGTCTCGATGCTCGGAACCAAGACCTCCGTGAGGGTGAATGGCTACGTGGACGAGGCACGTCAGATCCTGCAGGTACTCCGCATACTTGAAGACGAGATCGTCCTGCTGCAGAAGGATCCTTGGTGCCCAGTTCGTGCCACGGGAGTGGTTATCGACCCAAACGATGGGTCGGTCATAGCGATGTCCTCATTTCCGACGTTCAACCCGACAGTGTTCGTCGACGGACTCAGTGCCGCGCAGTGGGCCTCGCTCGGGACCGTGGGCGCCTTTCAGAACTTCGCCGTGCAGGGTCTGTACGCACCAGCGTCCACCTTCAAGGTCGTTCCCTACATACTTGCTGTTGAAGAGGACTTCTATCCGCTGGATCGGGGTGCCGGGGACAAGGTCATAGCCGACCGTGCCGATTCCGAAGACGAGTCGAAGCCGCTCCCGCTCCAGTCCGATACGGATCTGTACTACTGCGGTGGTGAGTTCAGGTTCCCGCTCAGCGACGGCTCGGTCCAGAGGAAACGCGACTGGAAGTGGCCGGGGAGCCATGGCCTGCTTGATCTCCATGGTGCGCTCGAGGCTAGCTGCGACCTCTATTTCTGGGATCTGGCGTTGCGTTTGTGGGATGAGCGCAAGATCGACATCGACAAGGAGAACCTCCTCCAGGATTGGGCGCGCAGTTTCGGCTTCGGAACGGAGACCGGGATCGACCTTCCCTTCGAGAAGGCCGGTCTCATACCCGACCGTGCATGGTTCAAAGGAGAACAGAACAAGAAGTCCGGACGGGTTCGATCTGATGGGCCGTGGGTTGGCGGTGACCTGATGGATATCGCGGTGGGACAGGGTGCAACCCTCACGACCCCACTCCAGCTCGCGAACGGATTCGCGGCAATGGTGAACGGCGGTATCGTCTGGCAGCCCCGTGTGGTGGCTCAGATCATCGATGCCGATGGAGAGGTCATCGAGGAGAACCCGCGAACGATCGTTTCGAAGGTCGATATCGATCCGCGCACGGTCACGATGCTGCTCCAGGATCTTCAGCAGGTCGTGAACAATCAGAAACGCGGAACGGCCCGCGCAGCATTCACGAACTTTGGTGACAATGTTGATCTCGTTGGTGGGAAGACCGGAACGAGTGAGGTCATCAAGGCATCCCGGGCAGAACACTTCAGACAGGTCGACGATGCGCTGTTCGTCGGTGTGGCTCCCATCAACAACCCGAAGTGGGTCATATCGGTCATTGTCGAGCGTGGCGGGAGCGGTGGCCGGATCGCAGCACCCGTTGCTCGACAGGTGCTTCAGTACCTTCTCAATGGGGCCGATGGTGTGACGGAGCTTGCTCCGGGTCTGGATACCGACTGATGCCGCTGCGTGCACAACGCCGCCCGACCTCGGTGAGGATGAAAGACGAACCTTTCAAGCCGGACCTGATTCTCGTCCTCACATACCTGGCGATCTCGGCGATCGGTCTCCTGATGGTGTATTCGGCCACAGCGCCCGGGTTGGAGGCCCTTGGAAAGGACCCAGGTGCCGAGTTGCGATCCCAGGCCATCTTCGTGGTGATCGGGTTCATCGTTTTCGGCGTGGCATCCACGATCGATCTTGTCGAGCTCAAGGGATTCGCGGGTCCAATCTATGTGGCGGCCATTGTGCCCCTGATCCTGGTGATCACCCCTCTCGGCGAGACCTCGGGATTGGCACAACGATGGCTGCAGCTTGGTCCGATCCAGTTCCAGCCGTCCGAGCTTGCGAAGATCGCCGTGATCCTCATGGTTGCCTCGCTGCTTGCCGCAGCGGAGGTACCCCTGAAGTGGGATACGGTTGCTCGAATCCTGGTCATCGTCGGCGTCCCGGCGTTGCTGATCTTCAGGCAGCCCGACCTCGGTACAACTCTTGTGTTCGCGTTCGTGATGTTGGCGATGCTTTTCGTGGGAGGGGCAACGATGCGTCAGCTCGGATTCCTGTTCGTGGCGACTGTTGTCGGCACAGTGGGCATTTTTCAGCTGAACATCATCAAGGCATATCAGATCGAGCGTCTGACCGCGTTCATCGACCCGGAGTCGAGCTCTCTCGACGCAACCTACAACCAGATGCAGTCCGAGATCGCCATTGGTTCTGGTGGACTGTTCGGGAAGGGCCTGTTCGAGGGTTCCCAGACGAATCTTCAATTTGTGCCGGTCCAGTCGTCAGACTTCATCTTTACGGCCGTCGGAGAGCAGTTCGGCTTCATCGGGAGCGCGATCGTGATCGCCTTGTTCGGGATCCTGCTCTTCCGGCTGCTGATGATCGCGACGAGTGCCCGGAGTCGATTCGCGTTCCTCGTGACCATCGGCATCGCGGCCATGCTTGCGTTCCACATCTTCGTCAACATCGGCATGACCATTCGCATCATGCCCGTAACAGGTCTGCCTCTGCCATTCATGTCCGCAGGTGGAACCGTGTTCGTGGCCCTCAGCGCGGCATTGGGACTGGCCCATTCGGCCTGGATCAGGAGAAACTCCCCTGTCGGGGAGTGAGCGGCTTCGCCGCTCGTAATACGTAATACGTAGTACGTAATACGGCCAGACACGCCAGCGCCTGAGTCGCCACGAACAGCTACGCTCCCTATACATGCACCGACGAGCAGATCAAGGGTGGATCGAGGTCATTGTTGGCCCGATGTTCTCCGGCAAGAGCGAGGAACTCATTCGAAGGGTGACCCGGTATCACCTCGCCAGAGTGCCGACCCAGACGTTCAAACCCGCACTGGACACGCGATACGCCGTTGGGGAGGTGGTTTCACATTCGCGTCTCTCCACGGCAGCGATTCCGGTGTCGGACTCAGACGAGTTGTTGCGCGCTGTGGATGATCGAACGGTTGTTGTTGGCATCGATGAAGGCCAGTTCTTCGACGATGGGCTCATCGAGGTAGCCGAGATCCTCGCCGGAGCAGGAAAGAACATCATCATTGCAGGCCTCGATCTCGACTATCTCGGCCGGCCATTCGAACCGATTCCGTCCCTCATGTTGCGTGCCGAATATGTGACCAAGTCCCTTGCGGTGTGCCACCGTTGCGGTGGTCCCGGCCTCTTCACCCAGCGCGTCGTGCAGTCAGACGAACTCGTTGTTCTCGGCGCAACGGACTCATACGAGGCCCGTTGCCGGCGCTGCTTCGATCCAACCGAAGCGTCCCAACAGACGCTGGACGTGGATGTCGCCACGTAGGGGTGGCTTCCGCCGTCGGCCATCCGCCGTCCGCTCACCACTCACCACTCACCGCTATCCGCCCACCGCCAGCGCTTCTTGCCGAAGGCGGAAGGCGGAAGGCGGTGGGCTCTCTGAATAGTCGCTGACTTGCGGCGTCCCTTTGCTACTCTCCGTCGTGCCGCAATCGCGGCTGCAAGTTTTCCGAACCAGGACGGGTATGGTCAGCGTCCGATCGCTCGAAGCACTGTCGACAGCTCGGCAGATCGTCTCGCGACCCGCATCCTTCGACCGAGTCGAAGTCGTGTGGTACCTCGTTGGCTCTCAGTCTCTCGTGAATCGCACAACAGCGCGTGCAGGAATGCATGGTCTCACTCGAGAATGTCCCGGCTCGGATCTACCAGAAGCTCGCCCCAACGGGCATTCGAAGGAGTTGATCCATGGGACTCTTCAGCAAGAAGACACCCACCATCATTCGCAAGGGCCAGACAACCGAAGAGCGCCAGGTTCGCGTTGTCGACGGCTACGAGGTAACCGTCCGGAGGTCCGTCAAGCCTGACGAGAACAAACCCTCCGGCACGAAGACGAAGCAGAGGCACCACAAGCAGACTCCAAGCCGCAGGAAGCCGAAGAACGGTTCAAAGCCTGCTCCATCAAGGCGGCGTCCGCCGGCTGAGATCATCGAACCGCCCGAGACCGCCCGCAAGCAGATGCTTGTGCGCAAGACTCCGAGCCAAACCCAGATCGTTGTGCTCGAGGGTCCCGTTCTCGTTGAGCACTACGTTGCACAGACCGATCGCAAGTCGATCGTCGGCAACGTCTATCTCGGCAAGGTACGCAATGTTCTGCCGGGCATGGAGGCAGCCTTCATCGACTTCGGTGAAGGCAAGAACGGTGTGCTCTATGCAGGCGATATCAACTTCTCCGAGCATGATCTCAAGGGGAAACCGAAGCGCATCGAGAACGCGCTCCATACTGGTGACTCTGTTCTCGTCCAGGTCGTCAAGGACGCGATGGGGCACAAGGGGGCAAGGCTCACGAACCAGATCAGTCTCGCCGGTAGATACCTCGTTCTTGCGCCGAGTGAAGATGTGCGCGGAATCTCGCGTCGTCTTCCTGACGACGAGCGCCGTCGTCTCCGCGAGATCGTTGGAGATCTCAGGCCGAAGGGGACGGGGATCATCGTGCGCACCGCTGCTGAAGGTGCCACCGAGGACGACATCATGGGTGACATCGACAGGTTGAAGGTGATCTGGGACGAGATCGACGCCAAGCGTGCGGACGTCTCGGCGCCGACACTGGTCTATGAAGAGCCTCCTCTTGTCATCAGGGTGATCCGTGAACACTTCACGCGGGATTTCCGCAGACTGCTCATCGAGGACCCCGAGATCCACAAGCAGGTGCTCGACTACCTTGCCGGCACTGAGGCCGACCTCGTTGAGAAAGTCACGCGGTACAAGGATGAGCTCGCTCTTTTTGAGCGATATCACGTCGAGGATCAGCTTCGTAAGGCACTTGACAGGCGCGTGTGGCTCCCTTCGGGTGGGCATCTCGTCATCGACAGGACCGAAGCCCTGACCGTGATCGATGTCAACACTGGTCGATTCGTCGGTTCGACGAATCTCGAAGAAACCGTCCTCCAGAACAACCTGGAGTCTGCCGAGGAGATCGCAAGACAACTCAGGCTTCGCGACATCGGTGGGATCATCGTGATCGACTTCATCGACATGGAGTCCTCGAAGCACCAAGAGTCCGTCCTGAGGAGGCTCAAGGAGCATCTGGCAAAGGACAAGACGCGCACTCAGGTGTTCGACGTATCGTATCTCGGGCTTGTCGAGATGACACGGAAGAATGTGTCGGCGGGCCTCCTCGAGTCCTTCTCAGAGGTGTGCCAGCACTGCGGCGGTCGGGGAGTGCTGCTCCACGAGGAAGCAGCAGCAACCGGAGTTCCTGCTCATGATGCAGGAGCGATTGAAGAGAGTTGACGGTAGGAAGTCAACAGTCAACAGTTCACGGTTCAGAACTGAAGACTGTGAACTGTGAACTGTGAACTGGACACTGATACACTCTCGGTACGGTTCCGCGACGGCACCCATACCGCGCTCTTCAACATGGAAAGACCACGAAGGATCATGTACGCGATCATCCGCGCCGGCGGAAAGCAGGCCAAGGTTCACGAAGGTGATGTGCTCTCGGTCGAGCGCATCAAGGACACTGAGAAGGTGTCGTACACGCCGCTGCTGATCGTGGCTGATGATGGATCGGTCATCTCCGATCCGGCGAAGCTCAAGAAGGCGACTGTCACCGCGGAGATCGTGGGCGATTCCCTCGGCCCGAAGATCGACATCTTCAAGTACAAGAACAAGACGGGCTATCGCCGTCGCCAGGGCCACCGTCAGAAGTACACCACGATCAAGGTCACCGCGATCAAGACTCCCGGCGCCAAGAAGCAGGCGGCAAAGCCCAAGAAGGCTGCTGACGACGCCGCTAAAGCTACCGAGACCGGGGACCAGGAGGCGTAGCGATGTCAAAAACCAAAGCAAGCGGTTCATCCAG
>CAZWMX010000023.1:15618-22944 GCA_964635205.1 uncultured Acidimicrobiaceae bacterium
ACCGGGGACCAGGAGGCGTAGCGATGTCAAAAACCAAAGCAAGCGGTTCATCCAGGAACGGGCGCGACTCAGCGGCGAAGCGTCTCGGTCCAAAGGTCTTCGACGGTCAGACCGTCAACGCGGGGGCCATCCTCGTGCGTCAGCGCGGGACCCGCATCCATCCGGGTGACAATGTTGCTCGAGGCGGCGACGATACGCTCTATGCACTCGAGCCGGGCACTGTCAAGTACGGCTCGCGCCGCGGCCGCCGACAGGTATCAGTGCTGCTGGAGCAGCAGTAGTACGTAGTACGTACAACGTAGTACGAACCAGATGTCGATCGCGATCGCCGCGAGTTTCTCCGGCCGGCGTGCTACGTACCACGTATATCGTCCCTCCCATGTTCATTGACCGCGTGACCATCAAGGTTCGGGCGGGCGACGGCGGTGCCGGCGTCTCGTCCTTTCTGCGTCGGAAGGGTCTGCCGAAGGGTAAGCCGAACGGAGGTTCCGGCGGCTCTGGAGGAGATGTCACACTCGTGGCGGATAGCTCTGTACCAACGCTTCTTCGTTATGAACATCACCCCGTCTGGAAGGCGCCAAGCGGTACACACGGCGAGGGTGATCTCCGCCATGGAAAACGGGGTGACAGCCTTGCCCTCCCTGTCCCCATCGGAACGATCGTCAAGGATGCCGATGGCATCATGGTCGCGGATCTCGTTGAGGACGGGCAGGAGGTGCTGATCGCCCGCGGTGGAAAAGGCGGAAGGGGTAACGCGGCCTTTGTCGACCCGACCCGGAAGGCACCGACCTTCGCCGAGCAAGGTGAGTACGGCGAAGAGGTCGGTCTCAGGCTCGAGATGAAGCTCCTTGCCGACGCGGCACTGATCGGGTATCCGAATTCGGGGAAGTCAACGCTCATCTCGCGCGTGTCTGCTGCGAAACCGAAGATCGCGGACTATCCGTTCACGACCCTCAGCCCGAATCTCGGTGTTGTTTCTGTTGGTGAGAGAGAGATCGTGCTCGCGGACATCCCCGGCCTGATCGAGGGTGCTGCATCGGGTAGGGGACTCGGGCACGAGTTCCTCCGCCACACGGAGAGAGCACGGGCACTCATCGTGCTGTTGGATCCCTCGGATCTTCAGGACGATTCCCCGAAGCGACAGCTCGAGGTTCTCATCGAGGAACTCGAAGCGCACGATCCCGAGCTCGCCGCACGGCCGAGGATCATCACACTTTCCAAGACAGACACCATGGACCACAGCGTCACCGACGTATCAGATCTCGGCGAAGACGTGCAGGAGTTCTCAGCGCTCACCGGGGATGGAGTCGACGCCTTGATGTACCGCATCGCCGACCTTGTCGAGGTCGTCGAACAGGAGACACCGGAGCGGGAGGGATTCATTCTTCATCGTCCGTTGCGAGATGATTTCACCATTGGTCACGCTGCCGGCAAGTGGATCGTGGAAGGCATCGCGGCGGTTCGCGCCGTGAATCTGTCGGATCTCACTGATCCGGATGCAGCAGATTTTGTTGCGAAGCGCCTTGTTCGTGGCGGTATCGTGCAGGGCCTGATCGATGCAGGCGCAGAATCTGGGGACGATGTCCAGATCGGTTCGATCACATTCACCTTCGACCCTCCGACTGAGGGCGACGAGGAGGACGAACTGTGAGACACCCCGTGCCCGCCGGATCGCCCGTTGTCGTGAAGATCGGGTCCTCCAGTCTCACCGGTAGCGACGGCGGGTTGGATGACGCCGCGGTTGATCGGGTCGTCTCACAGATCGTCTCTCTGGTCGAGCGTGACAATCCGCCGATTCTTGTTACGTCAGGTTCGATCGCAGCAGGGTTCGCTTCGCTCGGGATGGCCGAACGGCCGACGGAGATAGCAGCGCTCCAGGTTGCTGCGGCGGTCGGTCAGACGAAACTCGTGGAGAAGTACGCATCACGATTTCAAGAGCGGGGCCTCGCCGTTGCCCAGGTGCTGCTCACCAAGGATGTGCTCGGCAATCGAGCACAGTACCTCAACGCCAGGGCTGCCCTCGGCCGCATGATCTCACTCGGTGTCATCCCCGTCGTGAACGAGAACGACACGGTGGTGGTCGATGAACTGAAACTCGGAGACAATGATCAACTTGCTGCGATCACCGCGAACCTTGTCGGCGCCGGCATGCTCGTCATTCTCACCGACACGGCAGGTCTCTACACCGACGACCCACGGTTCACCGATGATGCGAGGCTGTTGTCCGCCGTCAAACACACAGACCAGGTGCTCGATCGCATCAGACGCACAACTGGGACCGGGGCCCTTGGCTCCGGCGGTGTTGCCACGAAGGTCACGGCAGCCCGGATAGCGGCGTTCTCCGGTATCCCAACGGTGATCGCCGGCTCCGACGCACCCGATGTCGTTGAGGCTGCAGTCGGAGGAGACGATGTCGGTACGTGGATCGACCCGCGTGCCGAGGCGCTCCCAGCGCGAAAGCTGTGGATCGCTTTCGGACTCCCCGCTGTTGGCAGGATCACGGTGGATGCAGGGGCGGTCAACGCGGTTCGCAATAGCGGTGGATCCCTGCTCGCAGTTGGTCTGACGGGAGTTTCGGGGGATTTCTTGCGTGGTGATGCTGTCGAAGTGCTGGACGAAAACGATTCACTCTTCGCAAAAGGCATAAGTCGGTTCAGTTCCGACCACCTCGAGGAGAGGGCCGGCCATCACAGTGATGCCATCGGTGGCGAAGTGATTCATCGGGACGATCTGGTGGTGCTCACGTGAGAAGTTCACAGTTCACAGTCAACTGTTGACTGTGAACTGTTTACTCTCTGTCCATGCCCGAAACCTGGAATTCACCAACGGATGTTCGCTCCTCGCTCGAAGGCGCCGGCTATCTCGCAGATGACCGAATCGCCCAGGTGGTGTTCCTTGCTGCCAAGCTCGACAAGCCGATCCTTGCCGAAGGTCCTGCCGGCGTTGGCAAGACCGCACTCGCGCTGGCGTTGGCAGATGCGACGGGTCGCAGGCTCGTGCGCCTTCAGTGTTATGAAGGGCTCGATGAGGCCAAGGCTCTCTATGAGTGGGACTATCACAAACAGCTGCTGCGCCTCCAGTCCGACGAGGGAGCACAATGGGACGACCTCGAGGGCGACATCTTCTCTGAGTCGTTTCTCCTCGAACGTCCGCTTCTCACGGCGATCCGCTCAGAGGAACCCGTCGTGTTGCTCATCGACGAGGCCGACAGGGTAGAGGTTGAAACCGAGGCACTTCTGCTCGAAGTTCTCGACGCATATCAGGTGACGATCCCCGAGCTTGGGACGATCACCGCCGTCAGCCAACCAATCGTCGTACTCACATCGAACAACACGAGGGAGCTGTCTGAAGCACTCAAGCGTCGATGTCTCTACCTGCATATTCCTTATCCGACGATCGAGCGTGAACAGGCGATTCTTCGTGCGCGCGTTCCGGATCTTCCGGAACAGTTCGTCGACAAGATCGCCCGAACAGTGGCCTCCATCCGCCAGATACCCGTGCGCAAAGCACCTTCGGTGTCGGAAACCATCGACTGGGCCAGGACCCTTCTTGCGCTCGGTGTCGATGACCTGACTGATGAAACCACCGCATCGACGCTCAACGTTCTCCTCAAGTATCAGACGGATATCGAACGGATTGCCAAGGAGCTCAGCCTTGATATCGACCGGGAAGCCGAGACAGAGTGATTTCGACTCTGGCTGAATTCGTTGACGAACTCAGGACGACTGGCATTCCTGTGTCCATGGTCGAGGTCATCGATGCGGCTGAGGCGATCGAATACACCGACATCGGCGTGAGGGAGAACCTCCGCGCAACACTCGGCGCGACCCTTGTCAAGAATCCGCGCCACTACCCGGCCTTCGATCGGGCATTCGATGTGTACTTCGGGCTCGGGCCGATCGGTGAGGTCACTTCGCTCTCCGACGGTCAGGAACGGGCAGCCGACGGCTCTGGTGCAGGTGCCGGGGGGAGTGACGGTCTCCTCGATTCGCTCGTTGACGTGCTCATGGGGGGTGGAGGAGATCAGCTTCGGAGACTCATCGCGGACGCTGTCGACCGGTACGCAGGCATGCAACCGGGGAGACCCGTTGGCGGCAGGTACTACGCATATCGGGTGCTGCGCCGCATCAACACGGACGAGCTGATGGCCAGGTTGATCGCTGCCCTCGGCGGTGAAGACCCAGCGGATGGAATCGAGGAGCGCATTGTTCGTGAGCAAGCCGAGACGCTCGTCCAACAGGTGCGTGACCAGCTCGAGCAGGAGATCACGGGTCGCCTCATCGCGGACCGAGGCCGCCGACAGGTGGCTTCGAATAGGCGCCTCCCCCTTGTCGAGGACGTCGACCTCATGCATGCTACCCGTGTCGAGATCGAAGAGGTCGAACGCGCTATCAGGCCACTCGCCAGGAAGCTGGCAACCAGGCTCGGACAGCGCAGGCGACACGGAACCAAGGGGAGGCTTGACGTTCGACGCACGATCAGGCGGTCACTCGGGCACGGCGGAGTGCTGCTTGATCCTCAGTTCAAGCCTCCGCGCAAGTCGAAGCCCGAGATTGTGATCCTGTGTGACGTGTCGGGATCAATGGCGACGTTCGCTCGATTCACGATGCAGCTCACGTACGCGATTTCCGCCGAGCTGGCGAAGGTGCGCGTGTTCGCCTTCATCGATGGTCTTGACGAGGTCACCGACTACTTCTCGACCGACATCGATTTCGTGGAGGGATTGAGAACGATGAGCAGGGAGGCCGACATCGTGCGAAGAGACGGTCATTCCGACTACGGCAGATCCTTCACAGAAATGTGGGACCGCTACTCGGATGCTGTGACTTCCCGGTCCACGGTCATCATCACCGGTGACGCAAGGAACAACTACAGAGACGCGGGTCTCGAGGCTTTCGAGCGGTTCGTCGACAGGTCACGGGCGACATTCTGGCTGAACCCTGAACCGAGGCGATTCTGGGACACCGGAGACTCCGTGATGTCGACCTATAGCCAATCGTGTGACAGCGTTGATCAAGTCCGCACCCTGCGTCAACTCGAAGCCTTCGTGGAACGTGCGACCCTTCCGATCGTGCGACAGAGAAGGCTTGTCTCATAGGTCATTTTCGCGTTCTCAAGTTTTCGGTTGTTTCTTCCGATGGTGACGGGGACTTCTTGTCGAACTCTGGGGGAACCGCTCTTGAACCGCGTACTTGTTGTGGACGATTCACATGTGATCAGGAGACTCGTTGAGGTGTGCCTCGAGCAGATTCACGTTGATGTGTCGAGCATCGCGAACGGCACCGATGCCTGCGAAGCGCTCGCGATCGGCGCCCCAGATCTGTTGATTCTCGACGTGGGACTTCCAGATATGACCGGATGGGACATCCTCGATTTCATACGGGATCGAAACGATCTCGATGACATGGCGATCATCATGCTCACCGGACATGCCGACGCCGATGACGTCGATCGAGCGGCCGACATGGGCGCAGATGCCTACCTCTTGAAGCCGTTCCGACCGGCGGAGCTCAGACGGGTCGTCATCGACACGTTGCGCAGAGCCTCAGCCGCGGCGGTCTAGCGCCGTCAACTCCCCGGCTCTGAAAGGGAGTAGCTGCTCAGGAAACTCCACAGGACTTCGCTTCCCCAGTCGTAGGTGACCCGCCCGACGAGGTTCTCTGAGAGAGCCGGACTCCCGCTCGGCCATGTGTGACCACCTCCGATGACGGTCAGGAGCATCACATCTACGCCACCGGCACAACCGGACCACAGCGTCGCCACCGTCGCGGTGCCGTCGGCTACGCCATCGGGGAGGTCCGACTCGGTGGGATCGAGAATGCAGCCGTTCCGTTCGGCCCACCCGGTAACACTTTCGATAGCCCCGAGCTTGTCGCCACCGCTGCCGATACAGCGGGCGTTGGAGGTTTCGTAGGTCCAACATGGGTCCTCGGTACCGTGCACTTGGAGCACGGGGATCGACCGCTCCGGACTACACGGTGCCCCCGTCGAGAACTGGTTCGAGCCTGCGACTGCCGCGATAGCGGCGAATGTTCCTGCGCGTTGACAGGCAAGTCGATGACTGAACGCGGCTCCGTTCGAGAGGCCGGTGGCGTACACCCGCGTGCGGTCGATATTGAGCCACGTACCGAGATCATCGAGCAACTTGTCGACGTAGGCGAGATCATCGACATCGTTCGCGCACGCCTTTCCTGAGGCGCAGTTCCACGCGTCTGTGCCCCCGCCCGCGTTCCAGGTGCGGAGCTTGCGCACCGGAGCGAAACCGGAGCCGTTCGGGTAGACGGTGACGAATCCCTCTCGCTCTCCCAGGCCGTGGAGACATCCAGCATCGTCGACGTCGCCACCCGGGCAACTCATCGTCGCCCCGACCCGTGACGATCCGCCCCCTCCGTGGAAAGCGACAACCACGGGGATCGGGTCCCCGGGGTCGTACGAGCCGGGCACGAACACGTCGTACGGACGGTCGGGATAGCCGCTCACTTCACAGACACCCGACGCTCCGGAATCGACGCATGGTGTTGCGGACGGACTCCACCCGGTGGCGGATGTGGGCGTTGTCTCTGGTGGAGGTTGGCTGGTCTGCGGAACGGTCTCCGTACTGGTTGTTGGCGAGCCGGCCGCGCATGCGGCTGCGACCAACATCATCACCACACCGAGGACGAACCATCGCGACACGACGCGATTCTATCGGGGGTTGACACCGACGCCGGTTCTCATCAGCGGAGCCGGACGACACGCACGTCCTGGTGCCACGTCAAGCAACGTTCGGGGTTTCGATGTCGAGTCAGAGACGCCGCGAGCGGTGTTCCCCGACGACAGAACAATGCAAGCGTTGCTCGGCAGGCTTCTCAGAACTGTTTGCGGAACCAGTTCCTCTCGAAGAGCACCTTGCCGACGTGCCATCGTCGGCCAACCTTGCGGAACGTGATCTGCGGGGTCGGCTCTGCGTAGAAATCACCACCACCGAAACCCGCCTTGCCCCCACCTGTCTCGATGAAACACTCACCGTGCCCGTCGAACTGGGCCGGTTCGCCCCGCCCGGTGATACTCGCGGCGATGTTGCGTGCAACGACCTTGGCCTGCCGCTCGGCGAACACCCCGGCCATGGGCAGGGGTTTGCCCATCTTGAGGGGGATACCCGTCACGTCCCCGATGGCGTACACACCAGGGAACCGTGTGTCGAGGGTATTGCGGTCCACAGGGATCCAACCGGAGTCGTCCACAAGGCCGGCCTCGCGAACGACTCGGGGTGCACGGTGGGGTGGCACATATGCGAGCAGGTCGAAGTCCGCGGTTTCACCACTGTCGAATGTGATGCGGTGGGCG
>CAZWMX010000024.1:0-8345 GCA_964635205.1 uncultured Acidimicrobiaceae bacterium
GTCGTGAACCCAGGGTTCTAGACCCCAGTGAGTCCGGTCTAGAACCCTGGGTTTGGGAATCGGGGGCGTGACCGTTTGCCGAAGAGGGACCTAGCATCCCGGTCATGAACACCACCGGGTACCGCGTCACCTACACGATCCTCGCGATCTTGCTCCTTGGGATCATCGGTGGGTCCATCATGTTCATCCCATCCGGGGATCCGGAGCAGCTCCCCGAAGCCGTCGAACGGTATTCGCCTCGCGATGGTGATATCGCGATAAACCCGGTGAAGGTGATAATCGATGTTCTACCGAACTACGAGGTGCGCTTCGTGATCGACGGCACAACGATTCCCGAATCCGACGTCGATGCGATTCCTGCGACGGGCAGATACCAATTCGTACCCGGCGAAGGGAAGATCATCGAGCGTTGGACCCCCGGGGAACACACCGTTGTTGCCACGTGGATCGGCGGAACGGCCGGCACAGACATCGGTACGCTCGTATGGACCTTCAGAGTGCAGTAGACGGAGACCTCTTGACAGACCAATACACCTACGACCCGGAGACCTGGCATCCTGCCCTTGCAGGTCTTGTCGCCGGTGCCATTGCCGCGATCGATGCAGCGATCATCGGGTGGATATTGACAACCTGGTTCTTCGACAGCCCCCACGAGTATGCGAACAGTCTCACTGTCGTGGTCGTCGCCCTCGTTCTCGGGACCATCTCGGGCAGTCTCTGGCGCAGACTCCGCGCTTCCAAGAACGCCAGGACGGTGTTTGCGTGGACCATGGCCGGGGGCTTCGTGGTAACCATCGCTGCAGTGCTCATCACAGATCAAACAGTGTTGAGGAGCCTGGCACCCTATGCGGTCCCGCTCGTCGCGATCATCTTCATCACCCTTGCGTTCTTCACACCCCTCCTGAGCACATCTCGATCACCGAGATGGATCGCAGCACTTCCGGTGCTGCTGGCGCTGGCGATCGGTGTCGGGCTGTTTCTGTAGGAGGAAGCTGCCAGCCCTCAGCCGTCAGCGGCCAGCTTTCGGTAGAGAATCCGGACCCTCTTCGAGGAGCCGTGTGAACGCTTCTTCGTCGAGGATGGGGATACCCAGGGATTCTGCTTTGGCGAGTTTCGATCCCGCATTCTCGCCGGCAATGAGAGCAGCGGTCCTGGAGGAAACCGATCCGGTGGCCTTTCCTCCCCTGTCGAGCACGGCTGCCTTTGCCGAATCCCTGCTGAATCCTTCGAGCGATCCTGTGATCACCAGGGATACTCCTTCGAGTGTCTGGGGAAGTTGTACTGCCGCGACCTCATCAACAGGGGACACACCGGCCTCCCCAAGCCGCCCGACGAGGTCTCTGTTGTCGCCGTCCGCTGCCCATTCCACGACGGAACCCGCTATCTCAGGACCGATGCCTTCGATCTCTTCTATCTCATCGCTCGATGCAGCCAACAATGCATCGAGCGATCCGAATCGTCGTGCAAGCTGGCCCGCAACCGTTGAGCCCACGTGGTCTATGCCGAGGCCGAACACGAGCCGCGAGAGAGGTCGGTGTTTGGATTCCTCGATGGCCGACAACAGATTGGCTGCCGAAACCTCGCCCCATCCCTCCAGGGAGAGCAGATCGTCGGCAGTGAGGCTGTAGATATCAGCGGGATCCTTGATCAGCTCGAGGTCGAGCAGGGAGTGCACGGTCTTGTAGCCGAGCCCCTCGATGTCCATGGCGCCTCTCGATGCGAAGTGATAGAGGTACTCCCTGAGCCTGCTCGGACAGGCGTATCCGCCGGTGCATCGTGCCTTTGCCTGCCCTTCGGGTTGCACGATCGGGTTCCCGCAGAACGGGCACTGTTCGGGCATATGCCACTTCCGGAGTCCCTTCGGCCTCAGCTCCTTGACCGGCCCGACAACTTCCGGAATGACGTCGCCGGCACGTCTGACGATGACCGTGTCACCCGGCCGGACGTCCTTGCGGTGTATCTCGCCCTCGTTGTGCAGTGTTGCGTTCGTGACCGTGACACCACCGACGAATACCGGTTCCATCACCGCGTACGGAGTCACCGCCCCGGTACGACCCACGTTGATCTCGATCGACTCGAGGAGCGTCGTCTTCTCCTCCGGCGGTAGTTTGAACGCGATCGCCCACCTCGGCGAGCGGGCGGTGAAACCAACCTCAGCCTGATCGGCGAGTGAGTCGACCTTGATGACGATGCCATCGGTTTCGTAGTCGTGGTCATGCCTGTGAGTGGTTGCCTCGGCAACGTAGGCCTTCACCTCGTCGAAGGTGCCGACCGTCTTGTTCGCAGGGTTCACCCGTAAACCGAGGTCCGACAGCCACATCATCTGCTCGGTGTGCGTCGTCAGCTCCGGGCCACCTTCGATGTATCCGAGCTGGTAGATCCACGTTCCAAGGTTCCGGCTCGCCGTGATACGAGGGTCCTTCTGGCGCACAGAACCCGCGGCGGTGTTCCGCGGGTTGATGTACGGAGGCTTCCCATCCTTCGCCTGTCGCTCGTTGAGCGCATTGAATTCGGACACCGGCAGGTAGATCTCGCCGCGTACCTCCATCACTGCGGGGGCATCACCACGGAGTACAAGAGGGACAGACCTGATGGTTCGCACGTTGGCTGTCACGTCCTCTCCGACCGTCCCATCTCCTCGTGTCGCTGCCCGAGTGAGCAACCCATCTGTATACGTCAGTGACACGGCGAGGCCGTCGACCTTCAGTTCGCACGAATAACCGGCCGGAGGACGACCCAGGGAACCGATGAGGCGATCGTGCCAAGCGTCGAGCTCTGCAGGATCCATTGCATTGTCGAGCGAGAACATGCGCTGGCGATGTTGGACGGCCGAAAACGCGTCATCCACCGGACCGCCGACTCTGGTGGAGGGGGAAGCTGCGTCGACGAGATCTGGGTTGTCCTGTTCGATCTCGAGGAGTTCGCGATACAGCTTGTCGTACTCGTTGTCGTCGATGATGGGCGCGTCGAGCACGTGATAGCGGTGATTGTGCTCCCGAAGCTCGGAGAGCAACTCGCTGTATCGCTTCTCGACTGTCACGAGACCTCCGAGGGTCCTGGGTTCTGACACGTCACGCTACCGGACTGCTGTGACAGAAGAACGGTCGTCGACGATGACCCCACCACCGAGGACGAACTCGCCGTCGTACATGACGAGGGACTGCCCCGGAGCGGGACGAGGCTGCGGCTCGACGAAGGCGAATTCCCATTGGTCGCCCACCGCGACGATGTCCGCCGCTGCCGGCTCTGAGCGGTACCGGACCTTCACAGCCACGCGGTCACCCGCTGCCGGAGCCTTGTCGGTGAAGGTCATCTCGGTCACGACGCACCGATCGACAAGGAGGTCCTCGTATGTGCCGATGGTGATGGTCTGTTCCGTCGGCTCGATGTCGACGACGTACCGTGCCGACCCGACCGCAACGCCGATCCCCTTTCTCTGCCCGATGGTGAATCCCGAGGTTCCCTGGTGCTCCCCGACCACGTTCCCAGCCATATCGAGCACGTCACCCGGTGCAGCGACCTGCGGATGTCGGGCGGCGAGGAAGTCCCTGTAGTCCCCCGACGCAACAAAACAGATGTCCTGTGAGTCAGGCTTCGACGCGGTACGCAGGCCCAGTTCGGCCGCGCGGGCTCGCACCTCGACCTTGGTCATCTCGCCGACCGGCAATCTGATCTTCGACAGGGCGTACTGATCGAGCATGTGAAGCACATAGGATTGATCCTTCGTGCCGTCTACCGCCCTTCCGAGCCTGTAGACACCGCCATCTTCAACCACCCGTGCATGGTGGCCTGTCACGAGGACATCACATCCCAACGCCTCCGTACGTTCCAGCAGCGCCGAGAAGCGAACACGACGATTACATTCGATACATGGGTTCGGTGTGAGACCGTTGAGGTAGCCGGTGGCGAAAGGCTCGACGACGGCTTCTGTGAACTCCTCGACGTAGTCCAATACGTAGTACGGGACGTCGAGCTGAGCGGCGACGCGCCTGGCGTCCTCGGCGTCCGAGAGGGTGCAACATCCCGACGTCGGCATGGAACCGTCTGGACCTTCCCACTGTTTGAGCGTCACACCAACAACGTCGTGTCCCTGTTCGAGCATCAAGGCGGCGGCGACCGAGCTGTCGACGCCTCCGGACATCGCAACGAGGGCACGCATCAGAGCTCCCCCAGAACAGCTCTGGCCGCCCGCCATCCCTCGCCCTGTTCTGTGTCCCAGCCGAAGCTGAACCGGATGCACTCCCGGGCTGCCTCATCGCTGAACCCGAGTGCGTTGAGAACATGGCTCGGTTCGACGGCGCCGGACTGGCAAGCCGAACCCGCGGCCGCAGCGATCCCCGCCTGGTCGAGCCTGATGAGGAGATCCTCGGCAAGGACACCAGGGAATCGGATGTGGCTTATGTGCGGCAATCGATCCGCATGACGAGCAGTGACGGTGGCACCGGGGAATCCGGCGACGATCGCCGCCTCGAACGCGTCACGTTCTGCTCCCGTCCTCAGAGAGAATCCGGTGCGGTCGGCGGCCGCTGCTTCCATCGCCGCGACCATGGCAACGATCCCTGCAACATTGTACGTCCCAGCCCTTCGGCCTGCTTCCTGCTCTCCACCATGGATGATCGGCTCGATCCGGACGTCAGGCGCCACGGCGATGAGTCCGACACCTTTCGGGCCTCCGAACTTGTGTGATGACAGCGATACGAGGTCTGCTCCCGTCGCCTCGAGTGTTGTGTCGTTGGAGTTGAAAGCCTGGACAGCGTCTGTGTGGATGACGACTCCCGGATGCGCGGTCCGTGCAACCCTCGCGATCTCGGTGACCGGTTGGATCGTGCCGATCTCGTTGTTCGCCAACATGACCGATACAACACCGAGCCGGGGGATCTCTCCCCTGGCGACATGATCGAGATCTGCGACGCCCGCCGGCGAAACCGGGATCGTGTCAACCGTGTATCCGAAACGTCTGAGGCTGAATGCCGCCTTGACAACGGCCTTGTGCTCGATGGCCGACACGGCGACCGCCTCGCTATCTGATGCGAGCGCCGCTCCGATGACGGCAAGATTGTCCGCCTCGGTGCCTGAGCCGGTGAAGATGATGTCGTGCGGCCGGGATGTGCCGAGCAGCGCAGCTGCCTGTTCTCTGGCCTCTTCCAGCGCGTTCTTTGCGTTTCGAGACTCCGTGTGTTGTCCAGAGGCGTTTCGGTCGAAGCGCTCGTATGCATCATGGAGAGCCTCGAGTGCGACCGGCCTGATCGTGGTCGTGGCGGCGTGGTCGAGGTAGATCGTCACTCTGGGCCCACAACATCGAGCAGGAACTCAGCGATCGACGACTCGTAGCGGTCGACGTCGATGTTCCACAGGTCCGTGTGCCCACCCTGCTCGAACCGTTCAACGTCGACAAGTTCGGGAAGGCGTTCGGCGAACTGGATGAACTCCTCAGCGGGAGTGACCGGGTCTTCGGCTCCGAACATCAACAGGATCCTCATGTCGAATTGATCCGTCCGCTCGAGCTGGTTCAACAGGTCCCAATCCATCCCGAAACGTACGGCGGCGAAACGTCGGCCGAGCCATGCAACGACGCGCGGTGTTCTCTTCTCGACGGCCCACCGCTTGACGACACCCTCGAGATCCAGAACAGGAGAGTCGAAGATCACTCCCCTGACCAAGGAAATGTTCGGTGACTCGTGGAGGAACATCGAGACGATGCTTGCACCGAATCCCGAGCCGACGATCACGAAATCCTTGGCTCCTTTCCTTTGCGCCAGAGCGAGTGCAGCATCGAGGTCCCTCCACTCCTCGAGGCCCCACAACCTCATACCGGAGGGACTCGGTGTCGCACCGACGTCGTTTCGATACGTTATCGAGAGAAAGGGAAAACCCTGTTCGACGAGACTCGGGATGATCCTGAGAGATTCCGTCAGTTGATCGTTGCCCCTGCCATGGACGAACACCACCCAGGTCGATCGGCGCCCATCGACGAACCAGGTGGGGTGCGGTCCGATATCGGAGGGACTTCGCGGATTCTCGTACCCGAGTCCGTGGGCCACGGTCGGATCCCCGGTGAACGCATCACGGTCCATCCGCGCGGCATCGCCGATCTCGAACTCACCCTCCATCGGCTCGACGCCACGTTCGACAGACGCGTCATCGATTCTGACGATCGTCGAGACCTGGGCATACGCGTCCTCACCCTCGAGTCCCCAGAGACCGTCTCTCACGGTGTCCGGGGTTCTATCGACAACCACCCTGCCCGCCTCATTGGACTGCACGGTCAAGGGATAACCACCCTGAGATGGACGCGCGGTCAGGAACTCTGCGCGAATAGCATTCGAATGCATCCATCCCGCGCCGACCCACACGACCGCGAGAATGCCGACAACGCCGAACGCGACGCGAAATGTCCATGGTGGAAGCCGATAGGCCATACCCAAAGGGTAGGCCGGAAGAAACGACACACGACATACGACCGACGACAGACGACACGTCGTTCATCGTCAAGCGACCGATAGCGAGCGGTCGTTTGTCGTTGAGCGGAGCGATCAGGAGTCTGAGCGAGCTCTCGCTCAGACTCCCGTGAACTCCGGCTTTTCCTTCGCGAGGAATGCGCCGACGCCGATCCTCGCGTCCTGCGAGGCGAAGGCTCTGGCGAACTGTTCGGCTTCGATGGCAAGGCCTTCTTCGAGCGATCGGTCGAATCCACGGGACACTGCCCTCTTGACCGCGGCATAGGCCTGTGTCGGTCCCTTGGAGAAAGCGGCCGCGTCCTCCATTGCGAGATCGAGCAGCTCATCATCGGGAGCAACCTTGTCGGCGATACCGATCACCAGCGCCTCATCGGCCTTGACGTGTCTTCCGGTCATGCAGAGTTCTCTGCATCGCTGTGGCCCAACAAGTCGCGCAAGTCGCTGTGTCCCTCCGGCTCCGGGGATGATCCCGAGCAGGATCTCAGGTTGACCGACCTTGGCGCTCTCAGCGAGGTACCGGAAGTCCGCACCCATCGCAAGTTCGAGTCCACCACCGAGGGCGAATCCGTTCACTGCCGCGATCGTCGGCTTCTCGAGGTTGCAAAGGCGGGCAATCGCCCCTGACAGGCCGGAGGCCTGGCGCTCGGAGCCACCCGACTCGAACGTCTTCTGGAACCCGGTGATGTCGGCACCTGCGGCGAAATGCGGCGCTCCGGTAATGACCACGGCGCGGACGGAGGGGTCCTCTGCGAGCCCAACCGCGGTATCGATGTCGGCTATGAGGACACTGTTCAACGCGTTGACCGGTGGCCGATTGAGGGTGATGACCGCGACACCATCGTCTTGGGAGTATTCGACGAGTTCCACACGTCTCCTTTCCTAGGGGTGGACAGGCTACCGCGATTGGAGGAGCCGGTCCGCCGCCGTCCATGGATCGGTTCGGCGCGTGGTAATCGCATCGAGAAGTTCGGATCCATGTTCATCGGCATCGATGGACTGATCAATGTTCGCCCGGAGAGCCATCGTGAGGTCGTGTGCGGCCCGGAGCCTCCGCCTTGCCTTGAGTTGATCTGCATCGGAAAGGAACTCTCGATGGTCACGAACGGCTTGCCACAGATCCTCGATACCGCTCCCGTCCGATGCGACGGTCTGAAGCACCGGTGCGCGCCAGTCGGTTTCGGGACCGATGTCGAGCATCGCCTCGATGTCCCCTGTTGTTGCATCGGCTCCGCCACGATCTGCCTTGTTCACGACGAATACGTCGGCAACTTCGAGGAAACCGGCCTTTGCGGCCTGTACGGCATCACCCCATCCGGCCGTCACAACAACGATGGCTGTATCTGCCGACGAGGCGATCTCAACTTCGGACTGGCCGACACCGACGGTCTCGATCATGATCTCGCTGAAGCCAAGCCCATCAAGGGTTGCAGCCATGGCGGGTGTTGCGGTCGAGATCCCGCCGAGGTGACCGCGGCTCGCGAGAGAACGGATGAAGACGTTGCTGTTTCCTGCGTGGGCACCCATGCGGATACGATCGCCGAGAATCGCACCGCCGGTGAGCGGGCTCGACGGGTCAACGGCCAGGATCGCGACGCGGTCGACCTCACCCAGCATCAGCCCAACGAGTTCGGCCACCAGCGTCGACTTCCCCGCGCCGGGAGCCCCGGTGATGCCGGTTGTCCATCCCTTCCCACCAAACGGATAGAGCTTGGCCGCGACGATCCGTGATGTCGCGTCACCTCGTTCGATGAGCGAGCAGAGTTTGCCGAGCGCCCGAGCATCACCGCTCGAAGCAGCATCAATGAGACGGTTGACTTCCACCTGCGTGACCCTAACGGGTCACGAGCTTTCAGCCTTCAGCTCTCGGCCATCGGCGTCGACGACAAG
>CAZWMX010000024.1:8445-16029 GCA_964635205.1 uncultured Acidimicrobiaceae bacterium
TCAGCTTGCGAGGACTTCCTTCACGCCGGGCACACGATCCTTCAGGATTCGTTCGATACCTGCCGTTACCGTCGTTTCAGAGATCGGACAGCCACCACATGCGCCGAGGAGCTTCAGGTTGACGGTACCGCGGATGATCGAATCCAGCAGGACGTCCCCACCATCGGCCTGAAGCGCAGGACGGATGTAGTCCAGGGCAGCCTCGAGCACGTTCTCGTCGATCTCGACATCCGTTGCAACACCGCGCGGCGCCGGGGATGCGATCTCGATGATGCTGCCTTCGATGCCGTTGATAATCGTGCTCCTCGGTTCAAAAGGATGGTAGCCCTGCCACCGGCGCAGTTTCCAACATCCGCGTAGGGCGAACTGTTCCCACTACCTTGGCCAAAGGCGTTGACCGATGAGCGACACGTACCCGGTGAGCCCTGCCGGGATCACATCGATACCGAACGGAGTCGATCTGATCACCCAGTCTCCCGGACCGAGAGTTCCGAATCGCACGTCGTTGACCACAACCCTGGCCGAGCCGGTCAGGGTGAGCGGAATCGATGCCCTACCCCAGTCGAGACCAACGACCACGTTCTCCGGCACAACAGATGGTGCAACCTCGGGTGCGGTCCCCGTGTAGTAGTACGACAAGATCTCGGCGTACGTCGATCCGTTCTTCGCCATGATCTGTGCGCCCCACTGGCTCATGCCGACACCATGGCCCCAGCCCTCCCCATCGATCGTCACAACATCTCTCCCCTGGCGGTCGAAAGATGGAAGCAGGGAGTCCATCGAGGTCGGTTCGACGCGAACGCGGGAGATCTCAAAGGTGTACGACGGCAGCGGTTGCGGTAACAGCTTTCCCTCGCCCAGTCGGACCGGCAGAACTCCGGGGAACAGGCCCTCACCGCGACGATTGAACGCACCCTTGAGGTTCGGGGCAAGCAGGGAGTCCGTACCTCCCGAGGACGCCACCGTGATCGACGTCCTCCCCTCCCCTTCGGGCGGGTCGTCGACGACGATGGACTCGAGGGCGCCGCTCACTTCGTACCCATCTGCCTTGAGGATCGCCACGAACTGCTCGCCGGTCACCTCAACCGTCCATTCTGCGTATGGGGCAATACCGATCTCTGGTGAGTCGACGGGTTGGAGGTAGGGAATCGGAGAGCTCGCCCACACATCCTGGTTGGCACGCGATCGCGAGCCGACCTGCGAGCTGTACACGGCTTCGATGGGTTGACCTCCGTACAAGAGGACCTCACCTGCTGTGGTCTCTACCGCCGTCTTCCACCGATCCCCGTACTCACCCTCGACGTACTGCACGCCGCGGTACACCTGGCAACGGCTCGTGGCGCAGATGTCGAATTCGTAACGAGCCGCGTCTCCCTTGCGATTTCCGAGAAGACGTCTTGCCAGATACGTTCGAGCTGCAACGGCCTGAGCAGCAAGGGCCTGCGGGTGCCACAAGAAAGGCATCTCCGCGATACCTTGGAGATACTGCTCGATGCTCGCGGACTCGGTGAACGCGATCCCGTCCGGTCGCGAAGTAAAGGAGATCGGTCCGGCGTATCTTCGGCCGTCGACCTCGAAACGGGTCGAGGAATCGCCAACAAGTTCGATCGACACGACCTGGGTCGGCTGCTCGATCGCTGAGACCGACGTGGTCGTCGCTGCGACGACGAGCAAGGCAACGATCCCTACGAGAAAGAAGCGTCTCATACCCGCTCGATGTGTGCTCCGAGAGACCGCAGCTTCGGCACCCAGCCGTCGTATCCGCGATCGACATGGTGTGCGTCTCGGATCAAGGTCTCACCGTCGGCCCGCATCGCCGCGATCGTGAGCGCGGCACCCGCTCGAATGTCACAGCCGTCGATCTCACAGCCGGAGAGGCGATCCACACCGCGGATAACAACATGCTGGCCGTCGGCATGAATATCGGCTCCCATTCGGTTCAGTTCACCGAGGTACCTGAATCGGCCGGCATAGATGTTCTCCGTTACCAGGGACGTTCCTTCGGCGATCGATAGGAGGGTCACCATCTGGGGATGCATGTCGGTGTGGAAGCCCGGATAGGGCAGCGTGGCGACATCAACGGCTGTGGGCCTCTCTGGCCCCGTGAGAGTCACGGTTGACTCGGTGGTGTGGACCTCGCATCCGATCGCCTGGAGCTTCTTGAGTTCCATCCGCAGATGCTCGGGCCGGCAGCCCGTGGCAGTGACAGTTCCCGCAGTCATCGCTCCCGCCGCGAGGTAGGTCCCGGCTTCGAGCCGATCAGGGACGGTTCGGTGGGTTGTGGCGGAGAGCGACTCGACACCGTGGATTTCAATGGTTGACGTTCCGGCACCGTCGATCTTGGCTCCCATAGCCATCAGATACTCGGCCAGGTTCACCAGCTCGGGTTCACGAGCTGCGTTGCCGATCGTCGTGGTTCCCTTTGCCAGGACGGCCGCAAGGAGGAGGTTCTCGGTAGCCCCGACAGATGGGAACTCGAGGAAGACCTCTGTTCCCACGAGTCCGTCCGGAGCCGACCCGTGGAGGACGCCATGGCTGAGCTCGAACGTGGCTCCCATCGCCTCGAGGCCTTTGACGTGGAAATCGATCGGGCGCGCCCCGAAGTCGTCTCCTCCCGGGAGGGCAACATTTGCTCGGCCTGTGCGGGCGAGTAAGGCTCCGAGGACGAGGATCGAAGCTCTCATCTGCCTGACCAGGTCGAGCGGAGCCTCCGGAATGGGATCCTCGGGGACGTCGATCGTGAGAGTCGTACCGTCGCGGGTACATCGTGCACCGACATGTTCGAGCACTCGACCCATGATGTCGACGTCGAGGATGTCCGGCACGTTCTCGATGTGATGGGTTCCGGGCGCGAGCAGCGAGGCAACCATGTGCTTGAGGGCTGCGTTCTTGGCACCGCCTACGGCGATGCTCCCCGACAGCCTCGTGCCACCACGAACGAGAAAGGAGTCAGACATCAGACGAAGCCTACGCCGAACACCACTTTTTCTTGCGTAACCGGTGTTCTCCCGTGCGGTCATCAGTTACCCGAGAACGGGGAGTCATGGGATCGTGAGACTGTCGAACACGGTGTCTGCGTGTCGTTCCCATGAGTCGTTCGGCGCCCGCATCTCGATCCCGATGGCCCGCGAACCCTCTATCGGATACAACAGGTACCACATCTCACCGTCGACGTGGGTGCCCCAGCTCTTGATCGCTCCCCCGACACGGCGGGTCGAACGCTCGAACTTGCCCACGTCGGCTTCTTCGAGCAGGGACCAGAACGCCCGGGTCACCTCCTCGGGTCCGACAGGCCACGTTCCACCTGCAGCCCTCACGGTGGCCTCCATGTTCACGACACCGACCGTCAGGAACGTGTGCGTCGGATCGAGTTCGTGGCGGAACGATATGTAGGTGTCGCCGATCTCGGATTCCCAGCCCTGGGGCACATCCACACAGAACTGGTCGTTACACACAGTCTCGGTCGCTCCAACCACCGGAGCCGCGGGCCCCGACGAGCAGGCCGTGACAAAGAGCAGAGCAACAACGATGACCTTCCGCATCCCCGGAGAGTAAACCCAAACCCAGGGTTCCAGTGCATCGTTTTCGTGTGCTCCAGCCCACAGAACGCGGGAAGGTCGCTAGCCTGCCGCGCAAGTCGTCTGAGGGAGACAACGTGCGCGTGGTGATCGGTTCGGATCACGCAGGATTCGAGCTCAAGCAGAAGCTCGTCGGCCACCTCGAGCACGAAGGCCATCTCGTCGTGGATGTGGGCACGGACTCCGAGGAGCCCGTCGACTACCCGGATTCCGCTGCCGCTGTTGGCCGCGCCGTTGTCGCCGGCGAGGGCGAAAAGGGCATCATCGTGTGCGGATCCGGCGCAGGCGGCTCCATCGCAGCCAACAAGATCACAGGGGTTCGGTCTGCCGTCGTTCACGATCACTACACCGCACATCAAGCGGTTGAGCACGACGACATGAACGTCCTTGCCCTCGGCGGACGCGTCATCGGGATCAACATCGCAACAGAGATCGTCGATGCGTATCTCGCTGCTCGATTCTCGGGCGAGGAACGGCACTCACGCAGGTTGAGGAAAGTCGTCGAACTCGATCGCAACCGCGGTTGACCTCCAAGATCGTGATGAACGTCGAGCCTCCACCACAGGAATCCATTTGGGCGGCCGGCTGTGTTGTGGTTCGCAGAACCAGGAAGGGCAAGCCCGAATATCTCATCGTCCACCGTCCCAGATACGACGACTGGTCGCTACCAAAGGGAAAGGTCGACAAGGGCGAGACGTTTCTCGATGCGGCCCTGCGAGAGCTCAGGGAAGAGACGGGTATCACCGGCAAGAAACCACGACTCGTCGGGTCGATCGGCTACCTGACCAAGGTGGGAAACCCCAAGGTCGTCCGGTGGTGGTTGACGGAGGTCAAGAAAGGCACGTTCACCCCCAATGCCGAGGTTGACAAGGTCAAGTGGCTCTCGCTCGAGAAGGCAACCAGGAAGCTGACCTACCGCAACGACCGTGAGGTACTCGACAGGGCAAACGACATGTATCTTGCGAAGTCCGCCGGCACGGTGTACCTCGTCCGTCATGCCCGTGCGGGTGAGCGAAACGACCTCGATCCGGACGATCGGTTCCGCAAACTCGACAAGCGGGGAAAACGCCAACGGAACGAGATCCGTGACCTCCTGATGGCCCACCCCATCACCAGGATCGGATCATCCAACTACACGAGGTGCATGGCGACGATGAAACCGTTCTCGAAACGCCTCGGGATCCCGATCGAACGGGAGACAGCGCTCGCCGAGGGGAGCCATCCCCACCGACTCGTCGGCCTCATCGCAGATCTCCAGGAGGAATCTGCCGTCCTGTGCACACACGGCGATGTCATCGCGGACTTCATCGGTCACCTGTTCGCCGAACAGGTCCCGATGGAGGGTCCCATGGAGTGGGAGACGGGCAGCATCTGGGAACTCCGTACGGTCAGAGGGCGAGTCGTATCAGGCAGGTACGTTCCGTCGCCCGCGTAGCAACATCTACAACTGACTCGCTGCGGCCTCGTCGAGCATCCAGATCACCTGCTCGCGCGCCGTCACGCCACCTGCCGGGTAGTCATCACCGGCAGCGATCTGGGCAACAACTTGCGCCTTCGACACGCCCGCCACCAGGAACAAAACGACGTCGGAAGTGGCCAGGAGGCCGAACGAGGCCGTGAGACGCCACGTGTCGAGGTGGGAGACCCAGTTGACGACGTAGGAAGATCCGGCGACCGACAACGCTGATGTGCCGGGAAACAGCGAAGCAGTGTGACCATCGTCGCCCATCCCGAGCATGGTGACGGCCCGGCTTGGATTGCGGTTCATCAGACACCCCATCGATCGGGTCATTCTCCGCGCCGACGCGCTCGCGTACTGAAGGCGAGTGTTCGGAGCGAGGAATCGGATCCTGCCCTCCGTTCCGAGCGACTCCCTGACCATGGCTTGGTTCGAATCGGGATCGTCCGGCGGTACCCACCGTTCGTCTGTCATCCAGGTCGTGACACCGTTCCATTCGATGTCCATATCGGCGAGTTTGACATAGGTGGCCTTGGGTGTTGATCCGCCTGCCAGCCCGAGAAGCAACTGTTCGTTCTCCTCGATCTCATCCGCGATGAACGATGCTGCTGCCACAGCTAGATCATCGGCCGTTGCATAGACACGGTGTTCCATGGCCTCATTATGCCCGTAGGCGAGCGACGACTGACGACCGAGAGTCGTGCATCGTGAGCGAGCGAAGCGAGCGGTCGTGCTACGCCGAGCGAAGCGGCTCGCGGACGCGGTCTGCCGAGAGGCCGTCGGCCTGTATCCGTTCCATTTGGCCAACCGGGTTGCTCCTTTGAACACGAAGCACTCGTCGCATGCCCCGCTGGTTGTTGTGCTTCGACCACTCACTTGTTGCGGATGTGTGAACGAATTCTGAACGGCTGATGAACATCGCCGTAACCGGGAACATGCTCGCGGTTTGGGGTCGTTGACACCCCCGAAGACGGCGTGAGTGCGCCGCGCGAAACAGATGGAGACAGCAATGAAAAGACCGATCAGAGTCGTAACACTGATGGCCGCGATTGCAATAGTCGCTGCGGCATGCAGCGCCGGGGGAGACGGTGCGACCGATAGCACGCAAGCAACGACGACAACTCCCGAGGCCACCACAACGAGCCAAGCGACGACTACGACTACGACAACGGAGGCGATGGTTCCGGCCCTCGTGTTGGAGGTCTCCGGATTTCCGACGCTCGAGGACGGAGTTCACTACGAGGGATGGGCGATCATTGAAGGTGCACCCGTCACGACGGGCAAGTTCAATGTTGAAGACGGAGTGATTGTTGATCTCGATGGCGCACCGATCGATGCTTTCGAAGCAGCCGGCCTCGATGCCGCGGAGACGATCATCATCACGATCGAGCCTTCGGGTGACACCGACGACATTCCGGCAGCCACCCACTTCGCCGCTGGTGACGTTGTCGATGGAAGTTTCGAACTCTCCATCTCGCATCCGGCCGCGCTCGGCACCGACTTTTCCACCGCCGCCGGCACAGTGATCCTCGCAACACCGACGAATGGCGACGATACCGATGAGTTCAGCGGAATCTGGTTCCTGGCGTTGCCCGAACCAAGTCCCAGTCTTGATCTGCCCGTCCTGCCGGCCGGTTGGAAATACGAAGGATGGGCTGTCATCGACGGTGTACCTGTCTCGACGGGGACATTCCTCGACGTCGCCGACGCTGACGAGGCTGATCCGTTCTCAGGTACGCAGGATGCACCCCCATTCCCAGGTGAGGACTTTCTCGTGAACGCACCTGAGGGATTGACCTTCCCGACGGATCTGCGAGGTGCGACGATCGTGATCTCGGTAGAGCCGGATCCAGACGATTCGGCTGCCCCGTTCACCCTCAAGCCGCTGGTTGGTCAAGTTGCCGATGATGCGGCGGACCACGAGAACCTGACCCTCGACAACAACGCTGTGGATCTTCCGACAGGTTCCGGAACCATCGGATAGCGCTACAAATCGTCGGGCGCCCTCCCCACGTTGGGGGGCGCCCGGCGCCTACCTCCCCGCAATGACAGATCGCGGTTCCGTTGTCACGAGTCCGCGAAGCGGACGATCGAAGACACATGAGATCCATGCAGCGTCGATCACCGGGCTAGAGGCCACCGGCCCGTATGGCATCGATGACGAAACGCCCGAGATCCGATTCAGCGGTGAGTTCGTTGACTCGCTCCTGCACGGCTGATCCGATCTGGCTCTGGCTACAGCCGAGCTCGGTTGCGAGCTCATCGATCTTCTCGGCATCGGCTTTGAATCGGTCAACAGATGGAAGCTCACCACCCGTTGCGAGGAAGTCCTCGACGGACATGTCCACGAACTCGGCATCCACATCGTCGATGAGCCCCTGGAAGAGTTCCATCGTCTCGTCCGTGACATCGTCACAGTTCTCCGCGGTGATCGAATCACCACCACAGGCGGCAGCGAACAACCCGAAAGCGAGCAGCAGCATGAGGATTCGCCGGATCAACATGGGAGTGAGGCTACAGGTCGTAGTACGTATTACGTAGTACGTA
>CAZWMX010000024.1:16129-22423 GCA_964635205.1 uncultured Acidimicrobiaceae bacterium
CCGGATGGGGCCCGTGTCGACGTCGTAGATCTTCCTGGCCGATGAACCTTCGTCGAGGACCAGCACGGTCTCATCTGCGCCCGCGCCGACAACATCGGTACAGATCAGATAGGACCCCGTGTCCCTGCCCTCGTCGACAAGACGAACCAGCAGCAATCGTTCGCCATCGAAGAACTCGTGGTTGATCGTCGAGACGACGTTGCCGATGACTCTTCCAACCTTCACGGCCTCACCTCGACATCGTCGACGATCCCGACAATCGCATGGTCGACGGGAACGAACCTGGGCTCCATGGCCTCTGCAGCTTCCCTCGAGGCGACGAAGTAGATCAGATCACCTTCACCAGCCTGGTGGACGGCATCGGCCGCTACGACACACTCCCCTACAGGCGACTGATGCTCATCGAGTGGCTGCACGATCAGGAGCTTCATCCCGGACATACCCGGGTCCTTGATGGTCGCAACAACCGTGCCGCGAACCCTTCCAAGTTGCATCAGGAACCTGTTCGGTGGGCACGGACCCTGTCGAGGAACCGAGCCGATACCGCAAGGTCGTCACGTAGCTCGTCGGTGAGCTGTGGGATCACAACCGAGGCAACGAGCCGATCACCAGCACGCTCGACGGCCGCTTCAATAGAGGCGTCAACGTCTCCGACCGCGCCTTCGACGACGAAGTAGGCCTTCCCGTGGATGCCATCGGCCATTGCAAGAGTGGCCAGAGACACATCGGCAGCCTTCACAGCGGCGTCTGCCGCATCAACACCCGATGCAACAGTCTTGGTTTCGACGAGGCCAACAGCCTCGGCCTTGGTCGATGCGGCAGTGTCACTACTCACCATTGCGTCGGTAACCGTCGAGTGGACATCGGGGAGGAACACGACGTCGATCAGATCCACTTCGAGGTCCGACACGATGATCGTTGCCACCTCGACGGATGCAGTGTCACCGGCGGCCAGCACGACGTACTTCCCCGGGTGTGTCGTCCCCGTGTACAGCAGATCGATCGGCGCACCCTTCGCGATGGCATCCGCAGCGTTCACGCCCTCAACGATGGACGCGAACTCCCAAAGCGCGATGGCCGGTGATCGTTGCTCAGACAATGTTCAACGCTCCCACAACGGTTACCCGCCGCACTCGAGAAAAGGTTCTCGGTCGTGTCAGCCCTTCACCCGTCGGGCTCGCGATGGAGAACGACGTATACCCCTCCCCGTCGGAACCGAGGCCGGCCACGTTCGATCCGTTGGCGACGAATATCGAGCAATTCATCACCCTGGCCATCTTTGTGATGGCGTCGACGTTGGTTGAGTGGATCGATGCCGTGTGTCTGAATCCGTGCTCAGACCGAAAAGCGAGATCGATCGCAGTGTCGACGTCCTTCACCCGCACGACAGGCATCACAGGCATCATCTGTTCCGTCCACACGAGGCTGTGCTCCTTCGGAACCTCGGCGATCACGAGCCTTGTTCCATCTGGGGGTGTCACACCGATCTCGTTGAGTATCACGGCTGCGTCCTTGCCGATGAACTCAGGATTGATGATGCCCGGCTTGTTCGGTGGTCCCATCTCCTTGAAGATCACGCGTTCGAGGCGTTTGAGCTCGTGTTCCATGAGCCTGTATCCACCGACTGCGGACATGTGTTGAACGAGTCGATCGGCAACGGTGTCGACAACGATCGTCGTCTTCTCGTCGACGCAGATGATGTTGTTGTCGAACGAAGCCCCGTTGACGATGTCCTTCGCAGCCTTGGCTATGTCTGCGGTCTGGTCGACGACCGCAGGAGGGTTGCCCGGCCCCGCAGCGATTGCTTTCTTGGGTGTCTTGAGCGCTGCCTTCACAACGGCCGGCCCGCCGGTTACGAGCAGCACGGGAACATCGGGGTGCGCCATGAGCGCCTGGGCCGAGTCGAGCGTCGGCACCGCAACGGACGTAACGAGGTTCTCTGGTCCGCCCGCAGCGACGATCGCCCGGTTGATGAGTTTCACGTTCTCGGTCGACACGGCTTTGGCACTGGGATGCACGTTGAATGTCACCGTGTTGCCTGCGGACAGAATGGCTATGGCGTTGTTGATGATCGTCGATGTCGGATTGGTCGTCGGCGTGATCGAACCGATCACGCCGTACGGCGCCCATTCGGTGACCATCATGCCGCGATCACCCGTGACAACGTGCGGCTCGAGATCCTCGGGTCCCGGTGTTCTTTCGATCACGAGCGCGTTCTTGAGCACCTTGTCGTCTGCGCGGCCGAGGCCCGTCTCCTGCCTGGCCATGTAGGCGAGACGTTCGTTGTTGGCCCGCATGGAAGCCCTGACCGATTCGATCAACTCCTTGCGAGTCTCGAGACCAACAGACCGGTACGTCTCGAACGCCATACGGGCCGCGTTGACTGCCTCGTCGACAGTGGCAAAGACGCCTTCGCCGAGGTTCTCCTCGGCGGCCGAAACGGCGTCTGCCGCCTCGATCGCGAGGCCGGAACGACCGGGGATGTCACCCGTGGAGACCCGACTCTGGACCCTGTCGATGATCGATTTGATCTCAGTGTCGGTCAGTGCTGCCATGTCACTTCACGTAGACGGTCTCACCGTCGAGATCCCACTGGTCAACGATGGCCATGATCACGGCGTCACACGCCTTGTCTCTCGTGATCTCTGTTTGACGGGCCGAGCTCCCCGAGGCGTACAGCACGACCTCGTCGACGCCTGCCCCGACACTGTCGACTGCAATGACGTACCCGCCCGTCGGTTCACCTTCAGCGTTGAGCTGGCGGACAACGAGAAGCGGAAGCCCTTCGAGCATGGGCTCCTTGCGCGTCGCAACGAGTGTTCCTGTGACCCTGCCGAGATTCATGTTGTCTCTCTCTCTGGAGATCGAATCAGTCGACGGCGTCTTGCGCTTCGTCCGTTCTTCCGAGAGGCAGTACAAGGTCGAGATTGACGTGTGGACGGGCAATGACGTGTGTTGCGATCACTTCGCCGACCTTCTCGCTGCCACGGACACCGGCGTCAACGGCTGCCTTGACTGCTGCAACGTCACCACGCACGATCGCGGTCACGTAACCGCCACCGGTCTCCTCGTAGCTCACGAGCTCGACCTTGGCTGCCTTCACCATCGCGTCACTGGCCTCGACCATTGCCGCAAAGCTCCTGCACTCGATCATTCCCAGTGCGTCTGCCATCGTTCCTCCTTGTCAGTTTTCAGTTCACAGTTCACAGTTCACAGTGTTCAGTTTTCAGTTCTTGGTTCGGCCCTCAAGGCCTTCGAGCGCAGCAAACGCGGCCTTCCATCCGACATCCATGTCGCTCTCCTCACCACCGAGATAGATCCGCCCAACAGCGCCGAACGCTCTGACCTCGAGGATGTTGATATTCGCAGCTTTCTCCGCCTCGTTCGCGGCAAGCGCTGCATAGGCCGCAGGTGCACACTCGAGCACGTACAACGTTTGGCCGGGGATGATCATCTGTCCATGGCGTGTTCGGTTGACGAGCTGAGCGTGGTGGTCCTCGATCCTGCGGATGAGCTGGCTCGAGAGTACTTCGGGTTTGAGGCGGTCCTCAACGGTGAGATCCAGGGCTTCGAGGATCGCTTCGCCTGCTGCCCTCGTCTCTGCCTGGTGCGGCGAGTGCACCTCGAGCAAGCCGAAGACCCGTTCGATGATCTGCATGCCGGGGGTTACGTTGGTCGCCTTCAAAGCGATGTCCGTGAGTCGGTTGATCTCGATGCCGGGTGCAACCTCCACCCAGAGCGAGGACTCTCCCGCCAGAGGAAGAAAACCCGTCGAGATGGTTCCGATGAAAGCAGCGTGCTGAGGCTGGAGGCTGTCCAGGAACGCGTAGGACCGGAGCTCAATACCGTTCGCCATCACCAACTCCTTCGACTCCGCCAACGATCTGGACACCCGCGGATGCGCCGATCCGCGTGGCACCAGCCGCGATCATATCTTCTGCGTCTTCAAGTGTCCTCACACCGCCCGACGCCTTGACACCCATATCGGGCCCGACCGTTTCGCGCATGAGTGCGACGTCATAGACCGTCGCCCCGCCGCCACCGAAGCCGGTGGATGTCTTGACAAAATCTGCCCTCGCACGTTTGGCGAGGGACGAGGCGATCACTTTCTCCTCATCGGTGAGCAGGGCCGTCTCGAGAATCACCTTGGTGATCGCGCCCACTTCATGGGCAGCGTCAACGACGCGTTCGATGTCCTTGAGAACGACGTCATGCTGCCCTGACTTGAGGGCGCCGACGTTGATGACCATGTCGACCTCCCGAGCTCCGTCACGCAAGGCTTTGCGCGCTTCAGCTGCCTTGACATCAGAGCTCGTTGCGCCGAGTGGGAATCCGATGACGGTACAGACCTTCACGTCCGAGCCGCGCAGCTTGTCGGCGGAGCGTTTCACCCAGTAAGGGTTGATGCACACTGATGCGAACCCGTACTCCATTGCTTCGTCACACAACACGTCGATCTCATCGCTCGTTGTATCCGGCTTGAGGAGCGTGTGATCGATGTACCCGGCAAGGTCGAGAGGAACATCCTCTGCGTCGCCATGAAACGAAACACGGTCTGCACCGTTCGCAACAACCTCGCGGAGTTTTGTCGGGTTCGCACATATGTCTGCACGCTCTTGCAGAGCTGCGAGCACCTCTTTCGTGACAAGCTCGACGAGCTGAGCCCGTGAAATATCCTGCGTTGTCATGGCGCCGTCTCCATCGTGGCTGTGTCGAGCGCGTCGATCTTTGCAACCCGTCTTGCGTGCCTGCCCTCACCGTAGGGGGTTGCAAGAAACTCCTGGGTGATCTGCCAGGCAAGGGCATCACCGGTGAGCCCCGCGCCGAGCGTGAGCACATTGGCATGGTTGTGCTCTCTGGCATTACGTGCGGTCGAGAGGTCATAACAAAGGGCAGCCCGCACACTCGGGATCTTGTTGGCTGTCATGGCCGATCCGATCCCTGCTCCGTCAACGACGACGCCGACGTCTGCCTCCCCAGATGCAACCCTGCGGGCGACGTCTTCGGCGATGTCGGGATAGTCGACTGCTTCGGTGGAGTCGGTCCCACAGTCGATCACTTCGAAGCCTTGTTCCGAAAGCTTGAAGGCAAGGCGCTCCTTGAGCGCAAACCCACCGTGATCTCCCCCGACCGCCACCGTAGTGGCGGCAGCCGTCCGCTCTCCGCGTTCCGCCTTCCGCTCCCCGTCGTCCGGGGTCGGTTCGTCGCTCCAGAGGCCATCGACGATGTTGCGCACCATGGCTCGGACGTCTTGTTCGATGTTCGGATCTCGTGCGGTCACTCGAAGTCTCCGTTGGTGTCGTCATCCTAGGAGTGTGCAGCCCTTCAAGGGGTTTCGTTGCCCGATAGGATGCGGATCGATGGATAGAACAACTCGATGGGAAACAGAGGCGATCCGTGGCTCGGCCGGCGGTCGGCAGTCGCCGCCGAAACCGACGCGGAAACGCACGCGCTCGGACTTCACCGACAACCGCCATTGGGTGACACTGAGAGAAGCAGAGAGCGCAACGGGGATTCCGACGAACACACTGCGCAAGTGGGTGCGCAAGGCCGATCTTCCCTCGTACCTCGAAGCCGACGGTGACCTGGCGCTGCGGATGGTGGATCTCGATGCGGTGGTTGCCCGAGCCAAACAGCTCGGCCGAAACCTCGTCCCCCCTTCAGGGGGGACAGGCGAGACGCAGTCGAGCCAGGGGAGCCTGCGAGCCCGCGAGCCCGGTGCGGGTGGAGGCATCGACCAAGAAGCAGAAGTCCCAACGCCGGAGCCGCAGGCGCCGCCTGGAACCATGATCGTTCCTATCGATGCCTGGAACAAGATGCTCATCCAGCTCGGCAATCTCCACGAGGCCGGGCAGCAACTCGCTGAGGCGAGCGAGCGAGCAGCGAAGGCAGAGACGGAAACGAAGTTCCTTCGCGAGCAGCTGGCGGAGAAGAGATCGCAGAACCCAGATACCAGATCCCAGAATCCAGACGAAGGCACGCAAGATCCGGAACCGGAGCCTGAGCCTCCAGTGGAAATGACCACCTACTGGCGACACCTCACCACCGGCTGGCGGGACCGCAAGAGACGCCGATAGTCCCCCTCTCTGCGGCACTCCGTGCCGCGTCTCTCCCGCGAAGGGGAGAGACCCAAGAAGGCAACCGTCACAAGCATTCGCGCACTCTTCATCTCTCCCCTACGCGGGAGAGATGGCCCGAGCGAAGCGAGGGTCAGAGAGGGGAATCAGAAGATGCCTCAGCGAGCTCCGCTCGCCATTCGGTAGCCCCACCAGAGCAGCGTGATTCCGATGGCCA
>CAZWMX010000025.1:0-21476 GCA_964635205.1 uncultured Acidimicrobiaceae bacterium
CTTCTGTGTCATCGAGCCGCCAGGTCAAGTCGTTCTGGACATCAACCACACCGTCGAGTCTCCGCGCAAGCTCTTCCACGAGTCTGGCCTCCGTTCGCGTGCCGATGGAACCGATGAGACGAACGATGCCGTTGGCAACAGATACGTTCACGGTCTCAGGGTCAACGAAAAGCACGCGACGGATCAGATCCTCGCGGATCTCATCCTCGATCAGGTCGTCGGGGCGGGTGAAGGCCGCAACGATGTCGAAACGAGAGAGCACCCCGACCATCTTGGCGCCTTCGACAACCACAAGACGCTTGACGTCGTGGCTCTGCATGTATCTGGCTGCCTCGAGAATCTCGAGATCGGCAGGAACACTCAAGACAGAATGTGACATGACGTCCTGAACGAGTTCGGGAACGACACCGGATTCAGCTCGCGCGACCTCGAGAGCAAGGAAATCACCTTCGGTGATTATCCCGAGCACGTGATCATCCGCATCAACGACCGGCAAGCCGGATACTCGGTACCGGAACATCATTCTGGCGGCATCTCTGACAGAAGTGGTGGGTGCGACGGCCACCACATCGGTTGTCATCAGATCCCTGACGTGCATGTCGGCTCCCTATATCTTCGACGGCAGGTCCGTCCGTGACGGAATCCATGTTCCCGTCGTCGGCCGCACCCTGATGCGCGCATCCACGATACGCACACCTGAGCCCGGTGTGCCGACTTTGACAGGATTCAGATCCATTTCGAAGATCTCGGGCAAGTCTTCGATGAGATTCGACACGCGAAGAAGCGTGTCGACAACCGCATCGATATCACCGGGCTCTCCGCCCCGATACCCTTCGAGGAGTCTCGCCGATTTCACTTCGCTGATCATCTCGGCGGCATCACGGTCGGTGAGGGGATGGATCCGGAACGCCACGTCTCCGATGAGTTCTACGAACACACCTCCGAGCCCGAACACGATCAACGGTCCGAATATCGGATCCTCGACCATGCCGATCAGAACCTCGTGTCCGCCCGATACGAACTCCTGGACGAGAACTCCTTCGGGATCCGGGACCGCGGCCGTCACCTGCTCGTAGGCCGCGGCAATGTCACCGGCACCCGACACATCCAGTGCGACGCCCCCAACGTCCGATTTGTGAACGGCAGAGGGTGAGATCACCTTGACAACGATGGGCGCTCGGATCTCGTCCCCGAACGCGATCGCCTCCTCCACAGTCGAAACAACACGCGCCTTCGGAATCGTCAATCCATACGATTCGAGGATCGCGTCAACCGCGTCAGGATCGAGCCAGACGCCCGCGTCATCTGCACCATCGATCGCAGTGTCGATGACACGTCGTGCACGCTCGCTGTCGATACCCTCGAACTGGGGAACCACACCCTCCGGTTTGGCGAGCCACTCGGCATAGGTCGTGGCCTTTCGCAGTGCCTTTGCCGCACGTTCCGGGAACGAGAACGTCGGGAACCCGACGTCGATGCTGGACAGCTCGCTCGGCGCGCCCCCTGAGTGCATGTACACGCACAGGAAGGTCTTGTCGTCCGGCGTGGCCTCACCAGCCTCTCGAATCGCCGTCGAGGTCTCTGAGACACCCTCCTCGGATGCGGGAATGAACAACGTTATCAGCGCATCGATCTCGTCACTTGCCAGCAGGGCACCGATGGCCAGGCGATATTCCTCGGGTCCGGCTGCAGCGATCATGTCGACCGGGTTCGCAACCGCGGCGTCGGGGGCGAGGAACGACCGAAGCTCGGCCTGGAGCTCGTCAGAGAACTCCGGAACCACGAGTCCTTGTGATTCGAGTGCGTCGACTGCGAGGATCGCCGGTCCACCAGCGTTGGTTACGATCGCGACCCGATCTCCCTGAGGAACAGGTTGGTTGGCCAACAACGCGGTGACGTCGAAGAGCTCCTCGAGGGTCGACACCCTGATGACACCTGCCTGGCGAAAGAGCGCATCTGCCGCGACGTCGAGACTCGCAAGGGAACCGGTATGGCTCGAGGCAGCCCTCGCTCCGGCGGAAGTCCTGCCTGACTTCACCGCAACGATCGGCTTCTTCTTCGTGATTCGACGGGCGATCCGCGAGAACCGCCGAGGATTTCCAAAGGACTCGAGGTAGAGCAGGATCACATCGGTGTTGGGGTCCTGTTCCCAGTACAAGAGCAGGTCATTGCCGGCAACATCAACCTTGTTGCCTACCGAGATGAACGTCGAGATGCCGAGATTCATATGTGTTGCGTAGTCGAGAATCGCCAGCCCAAGGGCGCCACTCTGAGACGACATCGACACATTCCCGGTCCTCGGCATGACTGGTCCGAACTGCCCGTCGAGGCTCACTGCAGGATCGGTGTTCTGGAGTCCCATGCAGTTCGGCCCGACCATGCGCATACCCGCATCGCGTACGATGTCGAGTAACTCCTGCTCCATCTGGTTCCCCTTCTCTCCGGTTTCGGAGAACCCTGCAGATATCACGACGACTCCTCGTACACCCTTGCCTGCACACTCCCTCACGACATCGTTCACATACCGTGCCGGTACGACGATGAAGGCGAGATCAACGGTGCCGGGAATGTCCGTGACCGATGGGTAGCAACGGATCGAACGCACAATGGACGCCTTTGGGTTCACCGGATACACGGGACCGTTGAAGTCAGCATTGATGATGTTGTTGAACAGTCTCCCACCTATCGACAACTTGTCCCGACTTGCACCTATGACCGCGATCGAGGTGGGGTAGAAGAGGGGCATCACACTCGCTGCGATCGAGATCTGTTCGGCTCGTCCCTCGGCCGCGAGAACAGCGTCTGACTCTTCCGTGTCGATCTCAACGGTGTATACACCCTGATCGACCTCGCGGCGCATGGCAAAGCCGGCGTTGCGGAACACACGCATCATCGCGTGATTGTCTGCGAGGAGATGCGCCCGGAAACCCTTGATATCATGGGCTCTTGCATACGCAGAGATGCGATAGACAAGAAGCGTTCCGATGCCCTTTCCCTGAAGCTCGTCTGCGACCGTGAAGGCAGCCTCGGCAACTCCGTCGGGACAACCCTTGGCGCTGTATCGACCAACACCACCGAGCTCTCCGTCGACGATCGCCACAAAGGCCATTTGCTCGCTGTAATCCAGTTGGGTGAACTCCTCGAGCTCCTCCGGTTCAAGCTGTCTCTTGACCCGAAAGAACCGGAAGTAGCTGCTCTCCGTGGACATGTTCTTGACGAACGCCTGTAGCGCGGTGGCATCGGCTGGAACGATCGGACGGATGCGTACCGTACCGCCGTCCTTCAGCGCTGCGTCCTGTTCCCATTCGTGCGGGTACCCGGGCGGTGCGTCGATGATCGATGCCGGAATAGCTGTGCTCATGGAGGATGCGCCTTGTTTGCTCCCTCCAATTGTGGCAGGTTGCAGCCGTCAGCCGTCAGCCGTCAGCTCGAGCTCAGCGTCTTCCTCAACCCCGCGGCCGTCGCGGTCTGAGGTCCCGAACACCACGGAGACTTCGCCACCCCCGTCGATCGACGTACCAATCCTCATACCGCCACCTGTGCGCTCTGCAGTGCGCACAACAATGTCAAGACCGAGGCCGGTGGAGCCGGCGCCACTCTTTCCCCGCCTCATGACACCCAGGTCAAGAAAGCCGGGGCCCGCGTCGGACACAGTGAGCACGCTTCTGCCATCACCCTGTTTGCGAACGCCGAGCCGGTACCCGACACCTGCAGGTGTGTGGGCGAAGACGTTCTCGATCAGGACGTCGATGAGAGCTCCCAGATCAGCGTGCTGGAGCGCCACTGGATGGTCACCGGCCTCGACGGAGACGGACGTCGGTCTCCCCTGGTCATCCGCGAGGACCTGCCAGAAACCTGCCCTATGGGTCAGCACCGCTCCAAGATCCACCGTGTCCACGGCGGGACCGGCGCCAGATTGACTCCGCGCCCGTTGAATCATCTCATCGACCTGGCGCTCCAGCTCATCGATGTCGGCTTGGAGCGAGGCAGCCTCCTCGGGATCGCGGAGTGTCTCAGCCTGCAACCTGAGTGCGGTAAGCGGTGTTCGGAGGCGATGTGAGAGGTCGGCGACCGACTCTCGTTCAGCCTCGAGCAGCATGTCAAGGCGCCCTGCGAGCGTATTGAAGGCCTTACCCACCTCCGCTATCTCCTCCGGTCCTGCGGGCACAACGCGAACTTCCAGATTCCCTCTCCCCCACTGGTGGGCCGCGTCTGAGAGCTCGATCACAGGACGAACCACCGAACGGCCGAGCCTGTCCGCGGCGAGCGTCGCTATAGCGATCAGGAACAACCCGAGTCCGAGGAGCATGGCCCACGCGACAAGAACCCCCTTCGACAACTCCTCGTCACTCACGAACGCACGGACGACCACGGTGTCGCCCTGGATGGGCGCATCGGCAGTGAGCACTGGAACGAGTATCTCTGCTCCCCCCTCGGTCTTTGCTGTGAATGCCGCTCCGCTGCGAGCCTGTCCAAGGTGCTCAATGGATCCGATCGGCGATCCAACCACCTCGCCGCTCACGAAGATCACACTGAGATCGTCAGGCTCACCGAAGGCTGTGAGAATCGCGTCTGCAAGCTCCGGCGTGATCCCCTCGTCCGTACCGACCACAGCGAGCGCCGTGGCGACGGACTGAACGTCACGTTCGGCATCAGAGAGTGCCCGGGTGTGGGCTTGATTTCGGATCAGGATCGCAACGGGGAACAAGAAGGCAACAACAACGAGCGATGCCACGGCGAGGCTCAGGAAAGCGAGCCTTCTCCTCATGATGGCTCGACGAGTTTGATTCCGACGCCATGGATGGTCTCGATGTATCGGGCCGCAGCAGCGGTCTCTCCGAGTTTCTTCCGAATCCACGATATGTGCACGTCGACGGACTTCTCCGAGCCGCCGTATGGCTGGCGCCACACCTCTGCCATGAGCTGGCGCTTCGAGACCACAACACCGACACGTTCGGCGAGATACACGAGCAGATCGAACTCCTTCGGGCTCAACTGCAGCGGCTCCTCGTCCAACGTTGCGATCCTTGCACTCGGATCGATTCTGAGACCTCCAACAACAATCTGAGATCTCGCATCGTCGGCCACGGACCGTCGGAGAACGGCACGCAGCCGTGCCTCGAGCTGCTCGACGCTGAACGGCTTCACGAGGTAGTCATCTGCCCCGGCGTTCAGAGTCCGGATCACATCCCGATCGTCACTTCGCGCCGTCGCGACCACAACGGGCACGTCCGTGATGGCCCTGATCATCTTGAGAAGCTCTGCGCCATCGAGGTCGGGGAGCCCCATATCGAGTACAACGACATCGGGTGAGCCCTGAACGATGCGCTGCAAACCGTCGAGCGCCGTACCGGCTCCATCGACGTCGTAGCCCTTCTGGGACAACACCCTGGTCACGAGTTCGCGGATTCGTTGATCGTCTTCGATGATCACAACTGATGGCATTGGTTCAATCAAACACAATGCGGCCGTCTTAGCAACTCCTTAACATGGTGTTGGATACATCAAAACCCGGAGAAATGAACGATGATCGCAATGCGGCAGAGACTCCTCCTGGTCGCCGGCTGGCTCGCAGCAGCCATCGGCGCAGGTTTGGTAGCTTCTGCTGCGGTGACAGTCGCCGGCGGGCAGGTTCTCGACCGACCGCTCAGACCACTCACCGCAGCCGAGGTCGCAGCGCTCCCAGTCGTAGCGGTGGGTTCGTCAGAAACAATCGAGCCCCAAGCCTCCGGTGGCATCGTTCAGAGCACAGGCGGACCCACCGTCGGGAGCGACGAAGCTGACCCCGACGCGACCGAGTCGACCAGCGCCGGGAGGAATGCCGACACGAAGTCCGACCAGTCGGCGCGATGGGATCGATTCACGAACCCGGGTAACTCCGAGACCCAGGTCGTGTCACTCGAGGCAGGTAAGGCCTCGTTCGCCGTCGCCGACGATCGGCTCCATCTCCTGTGGGCGACGCCCGGTTCCGGTTACGTCATGAACACCCTCAGCAGAGAGGACGATGCCATCACCATCTCGTTCTCGTCCAACCGTGACGTATGGCTCGTCGAAGCCAGGGTCGTGGACGGTTCCCTCGTAGTCGTGTCCGAGCCGACGCCGCTCGCCTAATCGAGGGACAGGCTGTTGTCGTTCGTCGTTTGACGCTTGTCGCTCGACGCCGAGGCGAAGGCCAGCGTCTGGTCGTAACTGTCGACGAATTCCATTACTCGTTCAGGCCTCAGGGGACGGGCAACGAGGTAACCCTGCACCCTCGTACAACCGAGCGTTCGAATCGCAGACAGTTCCTCTCGTGTCTCGACACCTTCAGCGATGACATCGAGGTCGAAGCTCCGAGCGATCGAGATGATCGCTTCGACAATCGCTCGCGACTCCTCCCGACTGTGCGCGTCGCGAACGAATGACTGGTCGATCTTCAACGCATGGATCGAAAGCCCCTGCAGCTGCCTCAAGGACGAATAGCCGGTTCCAAAGTCGTCTATCGACACCCTCACACCCATGTCGGAGAGTCGCTCGAGTGCCCGTTCTGTTCGCTCAGCCTCCTGGGTGATCGTTCGTTCGGTCACCTCGATCTCGAGGTGTCTCGGGTCGAGATCAGCCGCAGCGAGGGCTCCTGCAATCGACTCAACGAGATTCGCATCCCTGAAGAGCCGTTCGGACACGTTCACTGCAACCCGCATCGGTCGCATTCCCTCGGCGATCCACCGATGCATGTCGTGGCATGCCTCATCGAGCAACCACTTGCTCATCGGAACGATCAGGTCGGACTCCTCAGCGAGTGAGATGAATGCTCCAGGCATCAGCAGACCCTGAGTGGGGTGATCCCACCGTACGAGTGCCTCGATCCCGATCACAGTTCCGCGAGCAAGATCGACCTTCGGTTGGTATTCGATCCTCAGCTGCTTCCCGGACTCGATCGCAGCTCGCAGATCCTCCATGAGCGAGATTCGCTCAGATGTTCGATCGCGAAGTGACCTGGTGAAGTACTGATATGTGTTTCGTCCGGCTGCCTTGGACTGATACATCGCGGTATCGGCTCCTTTGATCAGCTCCTCATATGAGTCGCCGTCAAGGGGATACACAGAAATCCCAATGGACGTGGTCACGACGATCTCCCGATCTCCGATGTGGTACGGGGTACCGATCGTCTTGAGGATCTTCGTCGCTACCTGGCCCGCGTCCTCGACCCTCTTACCCCCCTCGAGAATGACGGTGAATTCGTCGCCGCCGAGGCGAGCAACGGTATCTGATTCGCGCAGACACCCGACGAGCCGAGCTGCGATCTGACGCAGGAGCTCGTCACCGATGGCATGGCCAAAACGATCATTGATGTCCTTGAAGCCGTCGATATCGAGAAACATGACCGTTACGAGTCCACCATCACGTCGCGCACGGACGAGCGCACTCGATAGCCGGTCGTGGAAGAGTGTGCGGTTGATCAGACCGGTCAGCTGGTCGTATTGGGCCAGATATCCGAGTCTCTTGTCCGGGCGCTTCTTCACGACGGCAATGGTCGCAACTACGACAAGGGCGAGAAGGGTGATTACAGCAGATATCAGCAGGGTCGACATGAAGCAACTCGGGTGGAGGTCATCACCTGTTCTTTCGGCAGCGTGGGAGAAAAGATGTAGTAGTAGATCGCGTGGTGGCGGGTTTTCGGTACGATGGGAAGCAGCAGACCCGACCCGGAGGAACACATGTCGTTTTGGGAATTCTTCATCCTGCTGGTGATATTCGTCCCATTGATCATGCTGTGGATCTTCACGCTCGGGGATCTCGCCAAACGCGCAGACATCTCAGGGGTTGCGAGGGGCCTGTGGGCTGTTGCAGTCGTGCTGCTTCCGCTCATCGGGATGTTGGTCTACTTCCTCACCCGACCGGTTGACCCCGAGATGGCCCCAGAGCCCGAGGTCAGGATGAAGCAGATCATGGCCGATTCGAGCAGCGACTCGACGATCGACCAGCTCGAGAAGCTCGCCGACCTCCACGAGTCGGGCACGCTGTCTGCCGAAGAGTTCGCGTCCTTCAAGTCGAAACTGCTCGAATCGACATGAAATTCGGGGACAACATCCTGACGCAGCTGCTGGCCATCGGTCTCGTCGTACCACTCTTCCTGTTGTGGATCGTCGCGTACGTCGATGTGGCTCGTCGCAAGGATCTGAGGTTCACGCGAAAGGTGTTCTGGGCAGTTGCGATCTTCCTCGGCGTATACATCGGCATTGCCGCGTATTTCATGATGCGCCCGGTTGCTCCCGTCATAGGCAAGGGCACAAGAGCGACAGCTCCGAGATCGTCCCGACTTGTTGCCGACCTCGAATCCCTCAAAGAGGGCCACACCGACGGAGCCATCACAGACGACGACTACCTGGCCAAGAAGCGGAACCTCCTCGGTCTCACCTGACACCTGATACCTGTTCCGTGCCCGGGGTGAGATTTGAACTCACACATCCTCTCGGATAGCGGATTTTAAGTCCGCCGCGTCTGCCGATTCCGCCACCCGGGCCTCGGGTGCCACGTTAGGGCCCGATGCGACTTCACGCAGGCACCCCCGCCTTCCTAGGATTGCAGCATTCCACAAAAGGAGCTCGTCGGTGAAAGTCTTCCCTCCTGAGAAGATCCGCAATGTCGCACTCGTAGGGCACTCCGGGTCGGGCAAGACGACACTTGCGGAAGCACTGTTGTTTCGCGCCGGTTCGATCAGTCGAATCGGCACGGTCGAGGCAGGGACAACCGTCACGGACTACGACCCTGAAGAACATGAACGAGGCACGACCATAACCATGGCGCTCGCCCCATTCGAGTGGCGCGGTCACAAGATCAACTTGATCGATACCCCCGGATACGCAGACTACGCAGGCGAGCTCCATGCTGCGCTGCGCGTCACCGATCTCGCCATTTTTGTCATCGATGCCGTCGAGGGTGTCGAGGTCCAGACCGAGTACGCGTGGCAGATCGCCGAACGTCTCGGTGTGCCTCGAATGGTTTTCGTCAACAAACTCGACAAGGAACGCGCATCGTTCGAGAACACGCTGGCCCAGCTCCGAGACCGCTTCGGTGCCGGTATTGCACCCATCGAACTGCCGATCGGCAAGGAACTCGAATTCAGCGGCATCGCCGACCTCTTCCGTGAAAAGGCGTACTGCTATGACTCCGGCAAGGCTGAAATCGTTGACATGCCGGAGGACATGGTTGATAGCGAGCACGAAGTCCACGACCACCTCGTTGAGGGGATCGTTGTCGGAGATGACGACCTGCTCGAACGCTATCTCGACGGAGACGTGCCCTCGGTTGAGGAGCTTGAACAGGCGATGTCACAGGGCGTCGCTGCAGCAAAGGTCTTTCCCGTGGTGTGCGGTTCCGCAACCGGCCCGATCGCCGTCGACCGTCTTGCCGATTTCATCGTTGAGCTTGCACCTGCGCCGGTGGATCGCCCACCGGCGATCGTCACCGTGGGTGACGAGGAGATCGAGATCGAGAAGGATCCGAACGCAGATCCCCTCGCATTCGTGTTCAAGACGCTCGCCGACCCGTACGTAGGACAGATCAGTCTCCTGAAGGTGATGTCCGGCACCTTGAAGCCGGAGACACATCTCACCAGCGGTCGATCAGGCCAGGATGAGCGCCTCGCCAAGATCGCAACGATGTTCGGGAACGAGACAACACTCGTGGCAGCTGCGCCCGCTGGTGACATCGTCGCGGTAGCCAAACTCATCGACACAAAGACGGGCGACACCCTCGCACCCAAGGACAAGCCGGTTACTGCCGCACCGATCGACTTCCCCGAACCGGTGCTCGCAACAGCAATCATTGCTCGCACACAGTCGGACGACGACAAACTGGCGTCGGCCCTCTACCGCATCCTCGAGGAGGACGCCTCGCTACGACTCGAACGCAACAGCGAGACACGCCAGACACTTCTGTACGGTCTGGGCGAGAACCATGTGCAAACCGCCATCGAGAAGCTCGAACGGAAGTTCGGCGTCCAGGTCGACCAGGAGAAGGTGAAGGTCCCATACCGCGAGACCATTACTCGCTCTGCCGATGCCGAGGGGAAACACAAGAAGCAGTCCGGCGGCCACGGTCAATACGGTGTGTGCCACCTTGCGTTGCGTCCGATCGCACGCGGCAACGGATTCGAGTTCGTGGATCGCGTCAAGGGAGGATCGATACCGCGTGGCTTCATCCCAGCAGTCGAAAAGGGTGTTGTTGAGACAATGCTCGATGGCGGAATCCACGGTTTCCCCGTCGTGGACATCGAGGTCACAGTCGACGACGGCAAGTACCACTCCGTTGATTCATCCGAGATGGCCTTCAAGCTCGCCGCACGAGCCGGCTTCAGAGAAGCGTTCGAAAAGGCAGGTCCGACGGTGCTCGAGCCTGTGTCACGGGTTGCCATCACGATTCCGTCTGCCTACCAGGGTGATGTCATGGGTGATATCGCCGCAAGACGCGGATCCGTGCAGCGATCTTCGGCGACACTCGACGGAAGTCAGGTGGTCGAGGCACTCATCCCTTCGAACGAGATCGTCCGCTACGCCATTGATCTGCGGTCGCTCACACAAGGTTGGGGACGTTACACCGCTGCATTCGAGCGCTACCAGGAGCTGCCGTCACATCTGGTTAGCCGCGCAATGGCCGAAGCGAAGGGCTGAGACAGGTTTCAGGTTTCAGAGAAGACGTGGCTCGGTCCATTCCTCGTTGGATGCCGCGCCGTCTCGGGTCGGGATGACACAGGGAACCGTGCAGTCGAGAGGCTCGATCTGGGTCGCAATGTCAATGCCTATTGGATTCTCGTTCCCGGCTGCCGTATCTGCGTACTGAGCATGGAGACACTTGACGCCGCCGCGGGATCCCGCGATGCCGCCGGATGGGCGAGGGCCACCCCAGTCAGGAGGGATCATCCTCTCGCGATCCGACTCGTATCGACGCATCGCTGCTTGGAATGACCCGTCCAGGTCTGGATCCCTTGCGATCCGCTCGTCCGCTGCCGCCACACCGCCCGAGGACTCGATCCTCGAGATACGGAGCAGGGCGAGCGGACAGGTGAGCCAGTGAGTCGTCGGGAACGGCGTGCCGTCGTCGAGAATCGGTGGGACGTCGATCACCACCGGAAGGTCGAGATGGCAGCGGGTCACCACGTCGATGCGTGACCGCGGTGGTCGCCCGATCTGGATGGCCACGACCGAACGGTCATCCATCGTTCGTCTGGTCGTTCCCCGTTACGAAGTCCCAGATGCGCTGCAAGAAGGAACGTTCCTCTGTCACCGACGGAACAGGCGGTGCAGGCTCGGCGACGGGCTCCTCACGTTCCGGTGTGATCACGACATACCCGACTTCGCCCTCACGAACGAAGCCGTATTGCTCCCTGGCGATGCGCTCGACCTCTTGCTCCGTGTAAAGCGCATCGATGTCATCTGCGAGCACATTGTTCTCGGCTCTCAGCCGATCAAGCTCGATCCGGGCAGCCTCAACATCGTTCCCACGCTCGAGGTACTCTCGCACGGGGAGCACGCCGGTAACAACGAAACCACCGATCACGAACACGACAGTGAGCAGCACGGACCGCCAGCGTCTGGCCCTTCGCCTCGGCCGGGGCCGGGAGACATCGGATTCTGAGCGCTCGAGAGTGTCTGTCATCGGAACCTTCTGAACCTGTCCCAGCCCGCAAAACGCGCATCAACGCCGAGACCCTCCTCGATCCTGAGCAGCTGGTTGTACTTGGCCGTGCGCTCGCCTCGCGCGGGTGCACCTGTCTTGATCTGTCCGGCGTTCGTGGCAACCGCGAGATGGGCGATGAAGGAATCCTCTGTCTCTCCTGAGCGGTGGCTCACCATGACTCCGTAGGACGAACGTTCTGCAAGCCCGATGGTGTGCAGGGTCTCAGAGAGCGAGCCGATCTGGTTGACCTTCACGAGGATGGCGTTGCTCACGCCAAGGTCGATTGCCTTCTGGAGCAGGTCGACGTTGGTCACGAGGAGGTCGTCTCCGACGATCTGGGTCTTGTCACCGAGCTGATCCGTCATGACCTTCCAGCCGTCCCAATCATCCTCGCTGAGCCCATCCTCGACCGAAACGATCGGATAGTCACGCACGAGCCCTCCGAGATGATCGACCATCTCTGCGGAAGACAACGTTGCTCCGGACAGTTCATAGGATCCCGCCCTGTACAGCTCTGTGGCTGCAACATCGAGAGCAAAGGAGATGTCCTCACCGACGGTGTAACCGGCTGCTTCGATCGCCTCTGAGATCACGTCGAGCACCTCGCGATCGCCCGGAAGGTCTGGGGCAAACCCGCCCTCGTCACCGACGTTGGTCGGCAGCCCGTTGCCGGCGAGCACCTTCTTGAGAGCGTGATACACCTCGACGCCCGCCCTGAGTGCCTCGCTGAAGCTCGGAAGGCCTCCCGGCACGATCATGAATTCCTGTGTATCGATGGAGTTCGCCGCGTGCGCTCCACCGTTCACGACGTTGAAACACGGCGTGGGAAGCGTTCGGGCGCTTGTTCCGCCGAGATAGCGATACGTGGGCATTCCTACTGCCGACGCAGCTGCACGCGCCGTGGCGAGAGATACCGCCAGCACGGCGTTCGCTCCGAGACCCGCCTTGTTGGGTGTTCCGTCGAGATCAAGCATCACCTGATCCACGGCTTCCTGTGCCAAAGCGTCGTGTCCGATGAGCCGGGGCGCGATGGTGTCGTTGACATTCGCCACCGCGCGCAGGACACCCATGCCGCCGTAGCGGTCGCCTCCGTCGCGCAGCTCAACGGCCTCCAACGCACCTGTCGACGCGCCGGACGGCACGATCGCCCTCCCGAAACCACCACCACCGAGCGTGACCTCGGCCTCAACGGTCGGGTTCCCACGCGAGTCGAGGATCTCGCGTGCATGGATTCCTGTGATCGTGGTGGCTATCGCGGTCATGATGCTCCGAGGGTAGACGGCGGATACGTTTGGATGGTGTTTTGCGCTACGGCGATTCCAACTTGGCAGATTGCCATGCTTGTTCAAGTTCGGCCGGGCTGGCATCCTGAATGTCCGACGATAGGCTCGTGAACCCCCGTTCCATCGTCTTGAACCTTCTGATGAACTTGTCGACAGTCGATCGAAGCGCGACCTCGGGGTCAACACCGAGATGGCGAGCGAGATTGATGGCGGTGAACAGCACATCACCGAGTTCGTCGGCAACGGCGTCGGTGTCCCGGCCTGCGGTGATGAGCTCTTCGATCTCGTCCTTCAGCACGGGAATCACCTGATCGGGCTCATCCCAGTCGAAGCCGACGCTGCGAGCCCGTTTCTGCACCTTCATGGCCCTGGCAACGGCCGGCATTCCGGTCGGAATGTCGTCCATGAGGCTCTCGCGCTGCTTCTCCACCTTCTTGATCTGCTCCCAGTTGCTGAGCACTTCGTCGGCATCGCGCACATCAACATCTCCGTACACGTGCGGGTGACGTTGCACCAGTTTCCGACGGATGTTCTCTGCAACTTCGTCGATGTCGAAAGCGCCTGCTTCAGACGCAAGTGTTGCATGGAAGATCACCTGGAGCAGAAGATCGCCGAGCTCCTCCTCGACCTCGGCGTAGGCACCGAAGTCCTGGTCGCCGCGCGGAGCAGTTTGGGGGAGCCTGCCGACGGCATCCGCGGTCTCGTATGCCTCCTCAATGAGGTGCGTGAGAAGTGTGTGATGGGTTTGTTTTCGATCCCACGGACACTCACGTCGAAGAACACGGTTCGTTGCGATCAGGCCGAGAAGACCCGATGGTGTCGCTGGTACATAGAGCGTGGTCCTGGGTCCGGCGGCGTACCGCGCCAGATCGCTCACGGCCAGGACCTCGACGGTCTCGTCGGCATCACCGAGTCGATCGAGGATGGTCACCGCCGTTGTGGGGTCGATCGTCCGGGTGAGAGCGAGGGAGACGTCAGCAGAGCGGAGCTTCGAGTCCAGTTGTGTGATGATCGTCGGCAGATGGAGCGGCAGCGGGTCGGGAAGGTCTCTCGCGTCGAGTACCTGGAGGCCATCGGCGATCGGATCGAGCTCGACGGCGACGTATGCGAGGTCGAGAAACGAGAGGCCCGGGTACACCGCCACCGTGAATCCTGCATCGGATGCCTTGCCACGGATCTGTGACACGGCACGCTCGCCCACCACAGCACTCCCCGGCACGGCGTATACGACGGAGCCGGTTGCGGCTGCGGCAAGGACGCGTTCGGTGATTGCCGTATAGACATCGTCGAACTCCGGGTGTGTGTCGTAGAGGTCGTCACATGTGACGATGTCACGAGTTTCGGCCAGTTCGGATGCAGCCGGATGACGAACCGTTCGCATGATGACCGTGTCGGACTCGGCGATAAGCGTCAACGTCGCGGCATCCACGTGACGGAGGCCTGACGGTCCGAGGCCGACGATCGAGATCGTCATGTCAGGGAGAGGGCGGAGGCGGAATGATGCCGTCCACCGGCGGATACCACATGCCGATGTCACTCCGCACAACGATGTCTGCTCGTTCCACGACGTCGTTCAGCCAGGTGGTCCAGAAGCTGTCGAGTGCCTCCGGCGGCATCCACCTGACAGGGTCTGCAGCAAGCTCCTCGAGTGAGGCAGGCGACTCTCTCAGGTCGACGATGATGATGTGCCAACCAAACTCGGTTTGAACAGGACCCGTGGGCTCGCCAACCGGGGCAGTTGCCACGACCGCATCGAATGGTGTGACGAACGAAGCCGGAGATACCGGACACGGCAGGACACCGCCGGGAGAGGTGGTGTCGAGAGAGACCTCACCTGCAACGGATGCAAAGTCGTCGCCGGCCTCGAGACGGGTGAGGACGTCGTTCGCTTCACTCTCTGTTGCCGAGAGGATGTGCCTCGCACACACCTCGATGAGGGTGCCCTGGTCGTTCTGCCATACGTCCTGAATGTTGGTCTCGACGGCAGCGAGCGCCTTTCTGACCTCTGATCGGAGGAGGAGCTGGGTAACAGCAACATCAACAGCTACATCGCTCATTTCCGGATCCTGCGCAATGGTCGTCAGGAATTGTTGTTCCTGGGGCGTAACAGTGGCGAGGAACGCATCTCCGGCCCCTGGAGCGTCGAGGTCGGTCAATCCGAAGTCCTCCTCGGCCGCTGTCAACATCGCCTCGGTGAAGATCAACCTCGAGAGATCGTTGCGGTACTGCTCCGCGGACACGGTGTCCCTGCCTTCGTTGCCGACACGGATGCTGAGTACGAATGACTCGGAGATCTCAGAGTTATTCACTGTTGCCGCGACGTCTGGTGAGCTACACGCTGCAGCCAGGAGTGCAAGGGCGCCAACGGCCAGCACTATGCGTTTCTTGGTGATCATGGTTTCCCGTCGGATTCGGTCGGTGCAGGCCACATTGTACGGAGGAAATCAGCAATCACCGTTGCAGGCGAGTCGCCGGGTGGCGGGAAGTAGAGCACCGATCCGCGCAGGAGCGCGTCCGGGGCAAGCCGTTCGAGGCGTACCTCCTGAGATGTCTTGAAAGTCACAGGAGCGATCCTGACCTCCCTGCGGTTCTGAACGATCTCGGTGATACCGATTCGGAGCGCCTCAACACGCAATCTCGCTGCATCGATGAGGTCGATGGCCCCCTCGGGAAGTAGACCGTATCGGTCCTCCCACTCGGTGACAACATCGTCGACCGCCTCGCTCGTGATCGCCGCGGCAAGCCTTCGATATGCCTCGAGGCGAGCCTCGACACCGGGAACGTATTCGTCTGGGAGATGTGCGTCCGCGTACAAGTCGATTCGGACAGGTTCGGGCTCGATCTCGGCCGGAGCCTCACCCTTGAGTTCGTTCACGGCGTCGGCCACGAGCTCGGTGTAGAGGTCGAAGCCGACCGCAGCGATGTGCCCCGACTGGGTCTCGGACAGGATGCTTCCGGCGCCGCGGATCTCGAGGTCCCGCATTGCGAGCTCGAAGCCACTTCCGAGGTCGGAGAACTGCCCGATCGCCTCAAGCCTCCGATATGCGGTATCGGTGAGCCGATCTTCAAGGGGATGGAACAGATACGCGTACGCCCGCTGATTCGAGCGCCCGACGCGGCCCCTGAGCTGATACAGCTGAGCAAGGCCGAGCCGGTCCGCCCGCTCGACGATGAGCGTATTCACCGTCGGGAGATCGAGTCCGGATTCGATGATCGTCGTGGCTACGAGCACGTCGTACTCGTGATTCCAGAAGTCGAACATGACCTGCTCGAGCAGACCCTCGGACATCTGTCCGTGAGCTATCGCGAATCGAGCGTCGGGGACAAGTTCCCTCAGCCGCGCAACCGCATGATCGATCGATTGCACCCGATTGTGAACGACATATATCTGACCTTCGCGCAGCATCTCCCTGCGAATAGCGGCTCCGACCGCTCGCTCGTCATATGGACCCACGTAGGTGAGGATCGGATGCCTGTCCTGGGGCGCCGTACGGATACTGCTCACGTCTCTGATGCCGGTAAGGGCCATCTCGAGTGTCCTGGGTATCGGAGTGGCCGTGAGGGTCAGGACGTCAACACTTGCCCTGAGCTCTCTGAGCCTGTCCTTCGCCGCCACACCGAAACGTTGTTCTTCGTCGATCACAACAAGGCCGAGTGCGTTGAACTCCATGTCCTTCGACAGCAATCTGTGCGTCCCGACAACGATGTCGACCGATCCATCGTGGACACCTGCGATTACGTCCTTCTGCTGCTTCTGTGTGAGGAACCGCGAGAGCATCTCGACCCGCACCGGGTAGGGAGCGAATCGCTCCTCGAAGGTGGCAAAGTGCTGCTGAGCGAGCAGAGTCGTCGGCACCAGCATCACGGCCTGCTTGCCGTCCTGGACCGCTTTGAACATCGCCCGGATCGCCACCTCGGTCTTGCCGAATCCGACGTCACCGAAGATGAGCCGATCCATGGGACTGCCTGCCTGCATGTCGGCCTTGACCTCCGCGATCGCCGTGAGCTGATCCGGCGTCTCCTCATACGGGAAGGCAGATTCGAACTCGTTCTGCCACGGAGTATCCGGTGAGAACGAGTGACCGTCCGCCTCTGCACGTTTCCGGTGTAGCGCAACGACCTGGTCTGCAACGACAGCCACTTCCTTGCGAATCTTGCTCCGCGTCTCGCCCCAGTCGGTGCCACCCATCTTGGACAGGCGGGGTGACTCACCGCCCGTGTATCTCGTGATCGACGCAAGCTGGTCTGTTGGCACGTAGAGCTTGTCGTCTCCTGCGTATTCAACTAGCAGGTAGTCACGTTCGACCCCTGCCATCGCTCTGTCCACTAGGCCTGTGAACCGTCCGATGCCGTGATGCTGGTGGACGATGAAGTCGCCGGGATTGAGATCCCTGAAGGCATCCCGGACCGGCTTGCGGGTTCCACGACGCGCCGTGCGATGCGCACGCCGTCGTCCTGCCACCTCGCGTTCGCCAACAACTCCGAAGCCGAGGGCCGGAAACACAAAGCCTGAGTGGATACCAATGGATGTGATGGCAGGACCCAGTCTGGTGAGATGGTCGACCACGGGAAGATCCGCTCCATGTTCTCCGAGCACGGAGGCGACGCGATCTGCCGCAGCCTGGCCATCCATTGCCACGACGATGTCCACACCACGATCCTTCCACGAGTTGATAGCTCGGGCTATGGACTCCGGGTCGCCGGGAACGCCATCGAGCGACCGGATCTCATAAGCCTCCTCTCCCGGTCCTGCCGGCTGGGGTGGAGCTTCGATCATCCGATCCGAGATCGCATCCGTATCGAGGGGGAGATAGAGGGGCGGGTGGGCGCCGCCTTCCGGTCCCTCGGTCCCCCAGGTGCCGGAAAGCGCCTCGGCCAGATCGGCCTCCTCGCCGATGAGAACGTCGGCCCGCGCTTGGCAACGCGCCTGGTCGAACAGAAAGACCGGGGCATCTGTGTCATCGAGGATCGTACGCGGTGGGGCGAGCCACGGCAGCCAGGACTCCATACCCTGGAACGAAATACCGTCGGCAATCCGGTCCCACGTGTCGGCGGCCCATGGCGCGTCCGTCAGCAACTCCCCTGCTCGTTCGGCAAGGTTGGAGTCGAGGATCACCTCGCGCGCAGGATGGATCGAGACCGATTCGAATGTCTCCTCCGACCGTTGGGAAGCAGCGGAATAGGAGCGGATCTCATCGAGGCTGTCACCCCAGAAGTCGAGTCTGTACGGGTTGTCCGCCGTCGGGGGGAACACATCGATGATTCCTCCCCTGACCGCGATCTCTCCTCGGGCCTCTGCACGGTCAACCCTCGTGTATCCGATTCTCACGAGATCGGCCACGGTCTCCGAGAAGTCGTAGGTCTCACCTCGCTGAAGAACCAGGGGTTCCACCGGGGTCGGGGAGAGTCGTTGGATCACCGCCCTCACCGATGCCACTACGACAACGGGGGCATCCTGTGTGAGGCGATACCTCGCTTCAACACGGCCGGCCATCGTCACGATGTTCGGTGAGACGTGCTCGAAGGGCAGTGTCTCCCATGCCGGGAGCTGGATCACGTCGTCGGTGAATATCGATATGTCCTCGACAAGATCCTCTGATTCGCGCTCTCCAGCGACGACTGCGAGAACCGGTCGACCAAGGCGTTTCGCCGTCGCCGCAACGACATAGGCGCGCGCGGGCGGCGCAACGACCACTCGACCGGGGAGGGGTGGGTCGAGGTCGCGACGCCAGCGGTCGAGGAGAACACTCAGCGGTGCGGGCACTCTGCACAGGCTACAGGTATCGGGTGTCAGGCATCAGGGAAGAATGGGTCATGGGTCGGGTGGTGGTTTTTCTCCGTTGTGTACTGCGGTGTGGTGTTTGCGGCAGTAGGGGCAGAGGTTGTTGAGGCAGGTTTCTCCTCCGTCTGCCCAGTGGATCTTGTGGTGGATGTCGCACCATGACAGGGGTGCGTCACATCCTGGCCATGCGCAGCCGTTGTAGAGCTGTTCGACGGCTCGTCGTATTGCTGGTGGGATGGTGCGTGTTTTGCGTCCAACATCCAACGGTTCAGAGTCGCTGCCGAGGACCATGGGGATGATCCCTGCGTCACAGGTGATCCGACGCACAGTTTCAGGGGTTACCGGCATGCCATCGATCTCGGGCAAGCGTTCTACCTGTCCTGTGAGCACTTCGTAGTCAACGGTGACGGTGACGTGGGGCTTCTCACCGCCAGACGTCACAATGGCGTCGTTGTGGTCTGCGTAGAACCGACAGATATCGCCCAGTGCGTCGGCTCGACGTTGTGCAGGTGATCGATGATCGTCTTGGTCCAACAATGTTGGGTTGACCTTGGCGTCGATCACTGTCTTGACGATGTGGAACAGTTCAGGTGATAGGGAGCCTCTGATGTCACCCATCCCGTCCATCATCTGAGCCAGATACAGACTGCGGAGCTTCTCTTGATGCTCAACATCCTGGAGTGCCTGTGCGTAATCCACTTGTTGCTCCCAATGCGCAATCGCACGACGCAGGTCCTTGACCGATAGATAGGTGGCAATGTCGCCGAAGACTGGTTCGTGATCGAAGAACGGGTTCGGGTGCCTGTCCCTCGCTTGACCGAGAAGCTGGACAGAGCGTCGAGGTACGACCCCAGCCAACGCATTGGCAGTCACCGTTGGCATGTGGACCATGGCTCGTGCCGTCTTGACGGTACCCGACGCTTCCATTGCGGTCATCTGGCAGTGCTTCTTCAGCCAGCCCGTTGTAGTCAACCGGTGGTCGAGCTCAGGGATGTTGCGCCGTTCCAGTTCACGGACCTGCAACGCGAACTGGGCATGGGCAGCATTGATCGAACGACGCAACTCAACCGTGGTCTTCTCCAACACGTCATCAGAGAGACGATCGAGACGCTCCTGAAAAACCTCAACGTTGGATACTTCACCTGATACTTGTGGGCTATCGGCAGGTACGACAGACTCGTTGGGAAGTGGGGGAAGGTCGCCGACCGGGGCATCGTCGTCGCCTGGGTCCATCGCCCAGCCATGAGCCGGGGTCTGGTCTCTCATATGCACAATGTATCGAACATACGTTCGACTGTCAAGCAGAAAAACGATCAGGTTTCAGGCGTCAGGTCGGAAGAGACATCGTTCCGGGTGGAACGAGTGGGCGAGAAACAGGGATGGACGCCGAGTGACTGGGCAGGTGCCTTCGGCTCAAAAGAGCCACGTCCGCCAGTCGATGTCAGCCAGCATCACGGCACACACGTGCTCGCATAGATGCATGTAGCAATCTCGTGGCATCATGCCGGTATGCGGGTTGCCCTCATCTCTGACGTCCACGGAAATGCTACGGCGCTGCGCTGTGCCCTTGATGACCTGTCAGGGCAGGATGTGGACGTTGTAGTGTGCCTCGGTGATCTTGCTGCAAACGGGCCTTCACCGGGTCTTTGCGTGGAGCTCATCTCGAAACTTGGGTGTGCAGTTGTCCTGGGGAACACGGATGCCGACATGCTCGAAGTCCCGTCCTGGTGGCGTGACCCGGCCTCGGTGGGTGCACCGGCAACAGCCGAACGAATTGTCACCATCAGTGCTTGGTGTGCTGACCAACTCAACTCGCAGCACCAAGGGTTCCTTGCGGGTCTTCCCGACACGGTCGAACTGGACCTCGGATCACGGCACCGTGTATTGGCCTTCCACGGCTCACCACGGTCGCCAACAGATAGTGTCACCGCTTCGACAACCGAGGACCAGTTGGCTCAGATGATCGGCGGAACGAGTCATGAGGTGCTTGCGGGGGGACATACACATGTACCGTTGGTTCGTCGCCACCGACACCAGACGATTGTGAATCCGGGCAGCATCGGCCTTCCGTTCGCCGAGTACGGCTATGCCGGGGATGTGCAGATTCTTGACCACGCGGCATACGGGATCATCGACACCTCCTCCGGGCTGCTATCGATCGAGCTCCGTCAGGTGGCAATCGACCACTCTGCTCTCACAGACGAGGTACGCGACAGCGACATGCCCTACGGCGAATGGTGGCTTGGGATGCGCTCGGATCAGCACTCGTAGCGGATATGACCGAAACCTCGCACCGCCCCCACGTGCTGCGGCCCATTCGGCCCCTCAGGATCACGCAGACTCGGTGATACGCTGAACAGAAAGGAGGTTCCACATGCCCACCCACGAAGTCCTGAACCAGCCACCAGAGCTCGGAGCCTACGACGTCTACCGATCAGACCCCATCCTCCCCGACGCGATCGCCCGCGAGGGCGCCGACTGGGCTGATGACCAGCTCACCGAGCACGGCCGTATCGTCGGACAGCCGGACGTACGCGAGTGGGGGCGCCTTGCCAACGCAAACCCCCCGATTCTTCACACTCACGACCAGTTCGGATACCGGTCCGACCAGATCGAGTTCCACCCCGCGTGGCATTCGCTGATGGAATTGTCCGTTCGCCACGGCGTCCACTCGCTCCATCGCGAGCCCGATGCCCGCCAGGGCAGTCATGTGGCGCGGGCGGCGCTCATGTATCTCGACAGCCAGATGGAGC
>CAZWMX010000026.1:0-20376 GCA_964635205.1 uncultured Acidimicrobiaceae bacterium
ACTTTCTGGGAAACCGATGGTGTTGTGACCTTTGGATCCGTGCAGGCCGATGGATGGACGTACGAGGTCACAAAGGACAAAAAGCGCAGACAGAACCTGGAGTTCACGAATACCACATCAGGGAAAGTCGTCCAGATAAAGGGCTGGCTCAACAAGAAGGACGTCCTGAAGACCAAGGTCACGTAGAAGTAGGAAGTCTTCTCGCTCCGGATGATGTCGTCAGACGACCGTCGGCCACTCAGCGGATTCAAGACCCTCAACCTCTGTTCCTGGCGCGCATCGTGTCGGCCGAGACAGGACATTCCCCCAAAGGGAAGATCAGAGGAATGCACACGAAGCATGCATCGTCCGGATCGCTGCCGACCTCGTGGATTCAGGACCACGGGAGAGACCGAAGGTCCCCGCCAACACTGGCCTCGATGAACCGAGGAACATTTCGTGACCAGAACGGCGATTCCCGCGTACGATGGAGCCATGGCGAAGTATGAAGAGATCGCGCTTGGAGTGTTTCTCGCTGATCCGGTTGCTGTGTTCGACCGAGTCGAAAAGGAGCGGGCCACACTCTCCGTCATGCGGGGTCGAGACCCGATAGCGGTGATCTCACCCGCACCGGTGGCTGAGACGCTGGCCGACATCCACCGAGCGCTCCAACAGGAGCCGCCGGACTCGGCATTCTTCCTTGACGTGATCGAAACCCGCAGGCTGCTCGGGCTGTAGACCCGAACGGCCCCCGGCCCGACGAGTGTTGAGGATCGGTACACCTATGTGTACAATCAGGTGTATGGCACGCACCAACATCGACCTTGACGAGGACCTCATCGACGAGGTCATGCAGCGTTACGGCTTCAAGACCAAACGGGAGGCCGTACATGCAGCGCTGAAGAGGCTCGCACCCGAGCCGATGACGCGGGACGAGGCCCTGGACATGCGGGGCAAAGGGTGGGACGGTGACCTCGATGCGATGAGGCGTGGTTACACGACCGATCCTCGATGATCCTCATCGATTCATCAGCGTGGATCGAGTATCTCCGCGACACGGGGTCGGGAGCGTGCCAACGAGTCGACGAGCTGCTCGCGACTGATGCGTCGATCGCGACCTGCGACACCGTGCTCATGGAGATTCTCGCCGGGCCGACCGGCGAGCGCGAGGCCGCCGAACTCATGCGGTTGCTCGACCGGTGCCGGTTCTATCCGGCTCGACCCCTCTTCGACTCGACAGGAGGCTCACATGTGTATCGAACGTGCCGCCGTGCCGGGTTTACACCTCGGGCCCTCAACGACTGCCTGATCGCGGCCATTGCGATCGCTCACGGCCTACCCGTTCTCCACCACGACCGGGACTTCGATCGCATTGCTGAAGCGACCGGATCCTTGAAAATCGTCTGAGTCAGCGTCCGGTGTCGCAATACATCCCTAGCCTTGTGTCAACAGCGCCCGGGTTTGCGGTAAGGAGGTCCCATGACGGTGGTTGTAGATGGTTCGCCGCTCACGGTTGACGACGTAGTCGCCGTTGCTTTTCAGCGCGCTGTCGCCGTTCCGGCCGACGACCTCGACATGCGTATGGAACCAGCGCGAGCACTCGTTGAGCGCGTGGTGACGAACGACGAGACCGTGTACGGCATAACAACCGGTTTCGGAGCACTTGCCAATACCCGTATTCACAGTGATGACGCAACCGACCTCCAGTACGACCTGCTTCGTTCACACGCAGCTGGTGTCGGCGAGTACATCGATCGTGAAACTGTCAGGGCCATGCTGCTGTGTCGTGCCCGCACGCTTGCACAGGGTCACTCGGGTGTTCGGCCCGACGTTGTCAGGTACCTCCTTGTTCTTCTCGACAAGGACATTCTTCCCGCCGTGCCATCTCAGGGCTCGGTCGGTGCTTCCGGGGATCTCGCGCCGTTCGCCCACCTCGCGCTGCCCATCATTGGAGAGGGGGAGATCCTCGTTGATGGCAATGCCGTTGCGGCAGGGCCTGTGCTCGAAGCTGCAGGGATCGAACCTCTTCGACTCCTGCCCAAGGAAGGGCTCAGCCTCCTCAACGGAACCGAGGGAATGCTCGCCCATGGGTGTCTCGCCATCCAAAGGGCGCGCCAGCTCGTGGATGCAACCGATGCAGCAGCGGCGCTCAGTGTCGAGGCGCTCATGGGGTCTTCCCGTCCGTTCGAGAAGAGAATCCACGACCTGCGCCCACACCCGGGCCAGGCGATCTCGGCGGCGAGGATCCACGCAATGCTCGAGGGCTCTGCCATCGATGCGTCACACCACGATGACTTCGCCCACAAGGTGCAGGACGCATACAGCCTCCGTTGTGCTCCACAGGTCCATGGTGCCGTTCGGGACACCATCAACCATGCAGCCACAGTCTTCAGCCGAGAACTCGGTGCTGTTGTTGACAATCCGATCGTGTTCCCCGAGGACGGTGAGGTAGTTTCCGGGGGCAACTTCCACGGCCAACCACTCGCATTCGTGCTCGACTTCCTGGCGATAGCCGTAACGGAACTCGGCTCGATATCGGAACGACGTGTCGACCGCATGCTCGACCCCCATCGATCATCCGGGCTCACACCGTTCCTCGCGACCGACCCAGGCGTCTCCTCCGGGTACATGATCACCCAGTACACCGCTGCTGCGATCGTTGCCGAGAACCGTGTGCTCTCCCACCCGGCCTCCATCGAGTCGATTCCGACGTCCGGCATGCAGGAGGACCATGTGTCGATGGGGTGGGGTGCCGCCCGGAAGCTCAACGTGATCCTCACGAACACCGCAAGAGTGATCGCTGTCGAGCTCATGTGCGCAGCACAGGGCGTCGAGCAACGCTCGGCCCAGCCAGGAGTGGGCACTTCCGCGGTGAGAGACACCGTCCGGTCCGTATGCCCGCCTCTCACCACGGACAGACCACCAGGACCGGACATCACCAAGATCGCGCGACTCATTGAATCCGGTGCGTTCAGCGACACCAAGGAGGCGTGATGCCAGACACCACCAACCCGGCGTTCGCGTACGGCACGGGCCCGCGAACCGTCACTGCGCCCCGCGGCACAGAACTCAACACGAAGGGTTGGCTGCAGGAAGCAGTTCTACGGGCCCTTCTCAACAACCTCGATCCTGAGGTCGCAGAGATCCCCGAAGAGCTCGTTGTGTACGGCGGGAGGGGGAAGGCTGCCCGAAACTGGGAGGCGTTCGACGCGATCGTGCGGTCCCTCACCGAACTCGAATCGGACGAGACGCTGCTCGTGCAGTCGGGTAAACCCGTCGGGCGCTTCCGAACCCACGAGATGGCACCGAGGGTGCTCATTGCCAACTCGAACCTCGTGCCCGACTGGGCAACGTGGAGGCATTTCTGGGATCTCGAGGATGCTGGCCTCATGATGTATGGGCAGATGACTGCCGGCTCATGGATCTACATCGGGACCCAGGGGATACTCCAGGGTACGTATCAGACATTCGTCGCGATCGCGGACAAGCTCTTCGGCGGGACGCTCGAGGGGACGATCACTCTCACTGCAGGGCTTGGCGGTATGGGTGGTGCCCAGCCGCTGGCGGTCACGATGAACGAGGGTGTCTGCCTCGCTGTTGATGTGGATCCGGACAGGATCCAGAAGCGACTCGACATCCGATACGTCGATGAGCTCGCACCCGATCTCGATGCAGCCGTCGAGCGGGCTCTCGCTGCCAAGGAGGCCGGGGAAGCCGTCTCGATCGCCGTTGTCGGAAACGCAGCGGAGGTGTTCCCCGACCTGCTGTCTCGGGGCATCGGTATCGACATCGTCACCGACCAGACGTCCGCTCACGACCCACTGCACGGTTACGTTCCTGCCGGAATGTCACTCACCGAGGCCGATGCGCTGCGCGTCGAAGAACCTGACGAGTACATCGTCAAGTCGCGACATTCCATGGCGAGGCACTGCGAGGCGATGGTTGGGTTCCAGGATGCAGGTGCAGAGGTCTTCGACTACGGGAACAATCTCAGAGGTGAGGCCGTTGAGGGTGGATTCGAGAACGCCTTCGCCTATCCGGGATTCGTTCCGGCGTATATCAGAGATCTGTTCTGCGAAGGTCTTGGGCCGTTCCGTTGGCTTGCGCTCTCAGGTGACCCCGCAGACATCAGGTCGACGGACAATGCCCTCCGCTGGCTGTTCCCCGACAACCAACCACTGATGCGCTGGCTCGATCTGGCGGAAGAGCGGATCGAGTTCCAGGGTCTGCCGGCCCGTATCTGCTGGCTTGGTTACGGGGAACGACACAGGGCAGGGATTGCCTTCAACGAGCTGGTGCGATCCGGCGTCGTGAGAGCCCCCATCGTGATCGGCCGCGATCATCTCGATTCGGGCTCTGTGGCATCGCCTTACCGCGAAACGGAAGACATGGCCGATGGCTCGGACGCCGTTGCTGATTGGCCGATCCTGAACGCGCTCCTGAACACAGCATCAGGTGCCGCGTGGGTTGCGGTTCACCACGGTGGTGGCGTCGGTATCGGGAAATCGATCCATGCCGGAGCCCAGGTGGTCGCTGACGGCACGGACGAGGCTGCACTTCGAATCGAGAGGGTCCTCACCAATGACCCGGGCATGGGTGTCATCCGGCACGCCGACGCCGGATACGACAGAGCGATCGAGGTGGCACGTGAGCGCGGAGTCGCGATCCCGATGCTCGATGACTGACCTTCTCCGGGCCCGTCTTCTGGGTCTCTCCCCTGGCGGGAGAGACGCGACGCGAAGCGCCGCAGAGAGGGGGGAGGCGTGAGCCTTCTCCTAACGGATATCGGGCAGCTCGTCACCAACGATGAGAGCCGTGGTGGGTTGCTCGGGGTCATGGATGACGCTGCGGTCGCAATCGAGAGCGGCACTATCGCATGGGTGGGACTCGCGAACGAAGTACCACCCGAATACGGGTCGTATGACGTGCTCAGCGCCGAAGGGTCTGCGGTGCTTCCCGGATTCGTGGATAGCCACACGCACGCTGTATTCGCCGGCGATCGATCGCACGAATTCGCCATGCGACTCGAAGGAGCGACATACGAGCAGTTACAGGCAGCAGGTGGAGGCATCTACTCGACGGTGCGCGCCACCAGAGAGGCATCTCTCGACGAGCTCGTGGACACGTCACTTCCTCGAATCGCGCGGATGCTTGCTTCGGGAACCACCACCATCGAGGTCAAGACCGGATATGGACTCGATGTTGCGACCGAGGTGAAGATGCTTGATGCGATCGACCGCATCACCAACATGCTTCCGATGGACACGATCGCCACCTTCCTCGGTGCCCACGTCGTGGCACCGGAATTCTCGGACGACCGCAGGTCCTATGTGGACCTCGTCGGCGGGGCGATGATGGACGCCGTGGCGGATCGTGTCGCGTACGTCGATGTCTTCTGTGACGACGCAGCGTTCACCGTCGGTGAGACTCGCTCGATCACGGACGCAGCAAGCGCGCGTGGCCTGGACGTAAGGCTCCACGTCGACCAGCGCTCACATACCGGTGGTGCCGCTCTCGCTGCAGAGGTCGGTGCTGTTGCCGCCGACCATCTCGATCATGCGACAGACGATGATCTTGCTGCCCTCGCGGAGTCCGGCACGATTGCAGTGCTCCTTCCCGGCGTGTCGTACTCGATGCGTGAACCGGCTCCCGATGGCCGTCGCGTGTGGGACGCGGGAGTCACGGTAGCGATCGCCACCGATTGCAACCCCGGCACTGCATACATCGAGACGATGCCGTTCATCATCTCCCTTGCTGCTGTCACGTCGGGCCTCACGCCGGACGAGGCGGTGTGGGCGGCAACTCGCGGGGGTGCGCTTGCACTCGGCCTCCACGACCGTGGCGTGATCGCCCCCGGCAAGCTTGCCGATCTCGTTGTATTGGACGCTCCGTCGTACCAGCACCTGACCTATCGGCCCGACGGTGATCTGGTTGCCCGGGTCGTCAAACGCGGCACCGTGCTCTGATGTCCCCCACCCACTATTTCGATATCGAGCACCCGATCAGATTCGCCCACCGCGGCAGCCGGGTCCTGTGGCCTGAGAACACGTGGCACGCGTTCGACCTGGCCGTCGAAGGTCTTGGTTATCGGTATGTCGAGACCGACGTGCAGGTGACAGCCGACGGAGTTGTTGTTGTGTTTCACGATGACACGTTGGAGCGGTGCACGAACGGCGTGGGCAAGGTCAACGAGTGGCGATGGGAAGACCTTCGTCACCTCGATGCCGCATACAACTTCACTCCCGACGGCGAGTCGTACCCACTTCGTGGAACGGGCATTGGTGTTCCGCGGCTCGACGACACATTCGATCGTTATCCCGACCTCTGCCTGAACATCGACCTCAAGGCAGTCGGTAGCGAGTGGGCCGTTGCCGAGGTGATCAGGAAGATGGGTCGGGAGGACACGGTGTTGGTCGGTGCGTTCAGAGACAAGCGGCTCGCACGGTTCAGGCGGATCACAAAGGGGAGGGTCGCCACATCAGCAGGTCCACGTGATTCGATCGCGATGTACGCGGCTTCCCGGATCGGGCGCAGCGTCCCAATACGTGGGGACGCCTATCAACTTCCCTATCGAGCGAAGGGATTCGTCGTGGACAAGCGTCTTGTCGATGCGGTCCACGCGGCAGGCAAGCAGATCCACCTGTGGACGGTCAACGAAGCGAGAGAAATGGTGAAGTTCCTCGACATGGGAGTCGACGGGATCATCACGGACAGGCCGGACACACTCAACGACGTCATGGAGGAGCGAGCGGATGCACAAGGGTGACCTCGTAGGGGAGATCGTCAGACTCCAGATCCAGCGGGTACCGGTCAAGGTACGAGGGGAGGGTTACTTGCCGGACAAGATCCTGCCCGTCGCTCGCGCCAGCGTGGATGCATGGGGCATGCTCGGCTGGCACGATGGCGCATGGGTGGTCGATGCGCACAACAAGGCACATCCGTCACAGCGCGGTGGGGGAAGGCGCCCGCTGTCGATCGGGTTCACCGGCCACTACTCCGCGATGGCGGAGCGGTTCGGCGAGGCACCGCTTGGTATCGCAGGCGAGAACATCATCGTCGAGGGAGATGCCTTACGGCTCGACGACCTCGATGAAGGCCTCGTCGTGGGGACATCTGACGGCGAGCTGCTGTTGGAGCGACCACGTGTAGCCGCTCCCTGTGCGGAGTTCACGAGTTTCATGCTCGGTCTCGACGAAGTCGCCGCGATTGCAGACATCGAAGATGCCCTTGCGGATCTCCACGACGGTCGCCGGGGATTCATCGTGGCGGCCGATCATGCGTCAAGACCCGTAGAGCTTTCATTGGGAGACAAGGTGTTTCTCGCGATCGCTTGACGATCGTTCGCCTGGCGGCTCACTCACGACATACGACCGCTCGTTGTGCTCGCTTCACGACATAGGTTTTCCTGTCGTTGGTCGTCAGTGATCAGCCGATCCGGAACGGGATCCCGTTGAGCATCACGAGGCAGTCGATCGCTGCGTCCCTTGCTGCGTCGAAGTCGAGTGCGTCGAAGACCTCGTATGGTTCACCGTCGTGTTGCTGGTAGACCATGTAGCCATTGGGGTGGTTGAGGACGTACAGGCCGTTCATGGGTCCGGCCACATTCCGGCCGAGCGCCATGAGCGCCTCGTCGTCCGGGATCTGTGCGATGAGGTCGATACGTTCAACCGTGAGAGCCTCGGCGAAGTCGGCGCCTGTCGTGGCTTGGCGGCCCAGCATGCGTGAAGCCATCCGCCTGGCCCTCTGATCGATGATGGCCTCGGCCTGTTCCTGTCTGGTGAACATGCCTGAACCGTAGACCGTAGACCGTAAACCGTAAACCGAAAGACCGTTGGGCTACCGAGAAACAGTCGGTTTATAGACCGGCCGATCCTTTTCATAGCCATCGATCTCGTCGGTATGGGCGAGAGTCAACGCGATCTCGTCCAAGCCGTTCAACAGGCGGTGCTTGGTGAACGCATCGATGTCGAACGTGGCACTGAACCCCGTCGCCGTCACGGTTTGGCTCTCGAGGTCGACGGTGATCTCGTTGGACGTGTCCTCGGCGATCGTCGTCAACACCGCGACCTCGTCCGCGCTGAGCACGATCGGCAGGAGGCCGACCTTCGTGCAGTTGTTGTAGAAGATGTCTGCGAACGACGGTGCGATAATGGCCTCGAAACCCCAGTCCTGGAGTGACCACGGTGCATGCTCCCTCGAAGACCCTGAGCCGAAATTCGGGCCTGCCACGAGCACAACGGCGCTTTGGTACTCAGGCTTGTTCAGGACGAACTCGGGGTCCGGCTCCCCCTCGTTGTCGGCAGCCCAGTCGTAGAAGAGGAACTCTCCAAAACCCGTCCGTTCCACTCGCTTGAGGAACTGCTTCGGGATGATCTGGTCCGTATCGACGTTGGCTCGCGGCAGGGGAGCCGCTCTGCCCGAGATCGTGCCCACCGCCTCCATCAGGCCATCTCCCTGATATCGACGAAGTGGCCGTTGATCGCTGCCGCGGCCGCCATCTCGGGCGAGACGAGATGTGTGAGGCCACCTCTTCCTTGGCGGCCCTCGAAGTTGCGATTCGAGGTTGAAGCGCACCGCTCGCCGGGGAGGAGCACATCCGGGTTCATGGCGAGACACATCGAACATCCCGGTTCGCGCCACTCGAGACCGGAGGCGAGGAACACCTCGTGAAGACCTTCCTCCTCAGCTTGGCGCTTCACGAGACCGGAACCCGGCACGACGATCCCTGTGACGGTACCGGCGATGTGTTGACCGTTCAGTACGGTCGCTGCTGCTCTGAGATCCTCGATGCGACCGTTGGTGCATGATCCGATGAACACCCTGTCGATCTCGATTTCGGTGATCTTCGTCCCTGCGTCGAGCTGCATGTAGGTCAGAGCGCGGCGTGTGGTGTCCTGATCGATCGCATCCTCGAAGTCCTCAGGAGCAGGCACCGAAGCCGAAACCGGAAGGGTCTGGCCGGGGTTCGTTCCCCACGAGACATACGGTTCGAGCTTTGCCGCATCGAGGGTGACCTCGGTGTCGAAGGCGGCGCCTTCATCTGTGTGAAGCTCACGCCAAACAGCGACAGCTTCGTCCCACTCGGTGTCGGTCGGGGCCATCGGCCGACCACGGAGATACTCGAATGTCGTGTCGTCGGGGGCGATCATTCCCGCCCGAGCGCCGGCTTCGATCGACATGTTGCAGATCGTCATCCGACCTTCCATCGAGAGCTGCTCGATGGCGGGGCCTCGATACTCGATCACATGGCCGGTGGCGCCTGCGGTACCGATCTTTGCGATGATGGCAAGGATGATGTCCTTGGCCGTGACACCGTACCCCAGATCGCCATCGACGGTCACCGCCATCGACTTCGGCTTCCGTTGCTGGAGCGTCTGGGTGGCGAGCACATGCTCCACTTCTGACGTTCCGATGCCGAAGGCAAGTGCTCCAAAGGCGCCGTGGGTGGCAGTGTGGGAATCCCCGCACACGATCGTCATGCCCGGCTGGGTTGCTCCCTGCTCGGGCCCGATGACATGAACGACACCCTGGCGCACGTCGTCGAGACCGAACAATGTGATGTCGTTCTCGGCAGCGTTCTTCTCGAGCGTTGCGATCTGTTTGATGGACATCGGATCATCGATCGGCTGATCTCTCGGTGTCGTCGGGACGGCGTGGTCGATGGTTGCGAGCGTGAGTTCAGGGCGGCGAACGCTCCGGCCGGTGAGGTTGAGTGATTCGAACGCCTGGGGTGAGGTCACCTCATGGATGAGGTGCAGGTCGATGTAGATGAGGTCGGGGTCTTCCGCGCCCAAGTGGACGATGTGCTGATCCCATACCTTGTCCAGAAGCGTCCGCTTGGTGGTCATCGTGTTCCTTGCCGTGAAGATGGGAGCGTAGTGAGATGGTGCACCCAGGTTGAACCGTACCAATGGATCATGCTGTTCTACGCTGTCACACGTGCCCTATCTCCTCGCAGTCCTTGTAATGGTTGTCCTGGCTCCGCCGTTCGGCGCTGTCGAGGGAAAGGCAGTGAGTGACGAGGCTGGTTTGACCGTTGAGATCACCGTCGAGGTGGACCGGACGTTCGAGGCCGTCCTCGTGCGTCCGTTCTCGTCCTTCGAAGAACTGCCACCTACGGCTCTGGTGGCCATCGATGCCGACACGTGGGGTGGGCAGGTCACCTTTCCAACGGCAGAGAACTGGTTCATCGTGTTCGACGGGCTGGAGGCAGAAGGGGAGGCGAGCAGATCGGACACGGTGACGCTCACCGATATCGGCGTCGACCCGTTGGTCGTGGCCGACGAACCGGCACCACGTGTCGGGCGAAGCCTCGACGCTTCCACGTGGTGGCTGATCGCATCGATGGTCTTCGCAGTCGCCGCGCTAGCGGCGCTGGGGTGGTGGACCTTCGGAAACGACAACCCGTCGTGAACCCAGGGTTCTAGACCCCAGTGAGTCCGGTCTAGAGCCCACAGAACGCAACCCGTCGTGAACCCAGGGTTCTAGACCCCAGTGAGTCCGGTCTAGAACCCTGGGTTTGCATCAGGAGCGGCTTGACAAATGGTCGGGATTCCTCGACCATTAGGCGCATGACTGCTCACGAAGACGAACAACCGGACGCGCATCACCATGAGCTCGACTACGAGATCGAGGATGTTGTCGTTGCATCAACGAATGCACAGCTCAAGGCAGTCGCCGACGACACACGGATGCACATCTTGAATCTCCTCATGGAGCGCTCGGCAACGGTTACCCACCTCGCTGAAGCGCTCGAGAAGCCGAAAGGCACGGTCGGTTATCACGCCAAGGTTCTCGAGGCCGCCGGCATGATCCGGGTCGTGCGCACCAACAAGGTGCGAGCCATGACCGAGAAGTACTACGGTCGCACCGGCCGGACGATCCTCTTCGAGAAGGCGCCGAAGCCCGACGACCCGATGTGGTTCATCAACGATGCACTGCGCGGGATCCGCAAGGTCGAGGGGGAGCCACTACCGATGTTCACATCCCGTGTGGCCCGCATACCGATGGATCGGGCTGTCGAGTTCTCCGAAAGCATCATCGAGCTGGCCGAAGAGTTCATCTCACTGCCTCGGAGTGGGGACACCGTATTCGGTTTTCTCGCGGGCGTGTACCCGACCGACCACCCGGCATTCACCGACGACGACAGCGCAGATGACTGACACTGCAGCATCCGAGAAGGCCGAGAAGAAGAAGGTCCCTCTCGGTCGGAACTACTGGACGCTTTGGACCGCAAGCGTCGCATCCAACCTCGGCGACGGAGTCGCCGCGATCGCCTACCCGTGGCTGGCGTCTGCGGTAACGAGGAACGCCGCACTCATCGCCCTCATAGCAATCGCTCAACGCATCCCCTGGCTGATATTCACGCTCCCTGCAGGAGTGATCACGGATCGCGTGGACCGCCGGAAGATCATGTCGGCCACGTCTGTGTTCCGTACCGTTCTCACTCTCGGTGTCGCTGCGGTCGTATACCTGAATCAGGATGTGCTGCCGTCACCCGGCGATGTTGCGTCCGGGTCCATTGGCGAGCCGAATACGGTGGTCTACATCACCCTCCTTGTCTCCGCCCTGTTGTTCGGGTTTGCCGAGGTGCTCTACGACAATGCTGCCCAGACGATCCTGCCCGCGATCGTTGAGCCCGAGGGGCTAGAGAAGGCGAATGGTCGCCTCTGGGGCGCCGAGATGGTGATGAACCAGTTCGTCGGCCCTCCGCTCGGCAGCGTCCTGATCGGTGTCGCCTTCGCTGTTCCGTTCTTCTTCGACGCAGGCACGTTCGTGATCGCCGCCGCGCTGATCTTCGCCCTCAGCGGTGTCTTCAAGGTCGATCGTCCAGATCAGCAGGGCGAGGGGGAGCGGCCGGGATTCTGGGATGAGATCAAGGAAGGCGTCAAATGGCTATGGGCTCACCCTCTGCTTCGGCCCATGGCGATCATCCTCGGATTCTTGAACGGGCTGTTCGCGGTCACTGCCGCCACGTTCGTGTTGTTCGCCCAGGAAGTGTTGAACGTCACGACGACGATCTTCGCCGTCCTCATGATGGCCGGCGCTGCTGGGGGTGTCATCGGATCCGTGCTGGCTCCCAAGATCTCGGAGAGGCTCGGCAGCGGAACGTCTCTTTTCGTCACATTGCTCACCATGCCGGCTGCGACGCTCGTCATCGGTATCACAAGCAGCTGGGCATTGGCGTCGGTGATGTTCTTCGTAACCGCGTTCACAGGGGTGTTGTGGAACGTGATCACCGTGTCGCTGCGCCAGACGATCATCCCCGACCATCTCCTTGGCCGTGTCAACTCCGTGTACCGGTTCTTCGCTTGGGGCATGATGCCGATCGGTCTCGCCATCGGTGGAATCGTTGTCAAAGGCGCCGAGGGATTCGGTATCGACCGGGTGATGGCGCTGCGTGTGCCATATTTCGTGTCGGCCGCCGCGTTGTTCCTTGTGTTCCTTTGGGCGGTCCCGAAGCTCACGACAGACAAGATCGAGACGGCGCGTACAACCGGAATCGCGGCCAAGGAGAACACCGAGGACCGCTCGTAACACGAAGATCAGCCGATAGGGAACGAGCGAGCAAGGAGACGGGAGCCCGTGTCCCCCCTGAACCTCAATCCGCGATCCGAGGTCTCTGATCCGTGTGTCCCCGTGCTGTGTGTGGGCCGGACGGCATCCAGTCTTCAGATCAGGCTCGAGGAGGACCGGCTGTGCTGTCTCGTCGTCATCGGTGTGAAAGCCGATGGTACCAAGGAACTCCTTCCCTGTGCCGATGGGTATCGGGAATCGATCGAGTCGTGGCCGGCGTGCTCAGGGACTTCGAAAACAGGGGCATGACGGCTCCGATGGTTGCTGTTGGTGATGGTCTACAAGCTCGTCGACGCCGCCTGACCACTCCGCTCCGTCCCATCCACAGATTCTGTTACGGTAGCCGCGGTGGCATGGAGCGACGGGAACGAGGGTTGCTGCCTGAATGCCTCGTAAAACGCGAGTTCCGGGGGTGACCGGCAATGAGCCGGTCACCGGAGGGAGGAATGATGGGTAGAGGGCCAGCTCTTGTGTTCGTGCTGGGATTTGCGGTCCTTGTGGCCGCCTGTGGAGGAGGCGCCGGCGACGCGTCCGGCGAGACGCCTGCAACGACGGCTGGGGCGTCAACAACGACCGTTACGGCTGCCACGACGACAACGACGACGGGGCCAGAACTTGAGGGGCTGGCCGATGGTGACTACCTCGTTGTGGGACGTTTTACCGTAACCGACGTTGGTGATCCGCCGCAGGACCTGCCGGTAATTTCTGCCATCAAGCCATACGAGAGCTGGATTTACGACGGGGAAGAAGTGCGCGAGGACGAGGGTGCGATTACTGGAACGATGTCGTGCGCGGCAGGTGCATGTACCTTCGACTTCGCCGATCTCTCGGTCAGCGGCTTCCGGGGCTGGCGATTCACCAGCGACAGCATCATGGACGGAGGCATGAGGTGGTTCATCGCCTCCGAATTCGAGTCCTCCGCCTCCGAGGATCTCTTCGTCGAGAACCCTCAGCCTCTCGTCCTCACGGACGATGGTTATGAGACTGCCTTCGCCGGCACAGCGACGTGCGGTGAAGAGTCCACTGAAGTTGTGGTTTCTCTCCTCTTCGATAGCGACGACCTACTGGGTGGTGAGACCGATGAGCTCGGTCAGCTCGTGGTCAAGTTAAGCGGCGCATTGGAGGTTGATGTGGAGACGTGGGGTCGAGAGGAGGGCGACGGCTGGGCAGTGTGCTGGCTGCCGTCTGTCACCCTTGAACCGCGGGCGACGGCGAGCGAATCCTAGCGATCTGCCACGGATCCGATCTGGTTGAGTGCAGCGTGTCGGTAGCGGATCGTTTGAACGGACTGTCGACGGCTCTCTCGAAGTCAAGAATTGTCAACGTAATCCGTGATTCGCGCAGGTCCTCGGGAGGAAGGGGATGAGCAGGACACGGTGATCAGTGACGAATCGGGGCAATGGGAGACACCCCAACGGTTCCCACACACCACATCCGTCGACGCAACTCTCGCGCGCCCACCGACTCGATGCACGCTGAATCTCAGGAAGCCCCTGCCACATCTACGTTCCGGAGAATCGAGCAGCCGGACTTCGCGGATTCAAACTGAAGAGAGGACACGGGCCTGTGTGACGTTGTCCTTGTCCGCGCGTTCTCTACGTACTTGCCCGACGCGTAGTGTCGTTCTGCCTGCTACTACGACGCGGAGCGTCGTTTGCTCACCGCGACGGCTACACCGACGGCAGCCATACCGGCGGCGACCGGAATCCAGACACGTTTGGGCGGCGCCTGGACCCGTCGCTCGAGGCTGACGGGACGTTGGAACTCGAGGATCGGCCACTCGTTCTCCTCGGCGGCCTCCCGAAGTTCCTTCTCGGGATTCACCACCACGGGGTTGCCGACGGCCTCGAGCATCGGCATGTCGGTGAAGCTGTCGGTGTAGGCATACGATCCCTCGAGGTCGATACCGTCCCTTTCAGCCACCTCGCGCATGGCTTCTGCCTTCCCCGGACCCATGACATACTGATCGAGCTCAGGGACGAACCTGCCGAGGCCATCCGTGCGGATCTTGGTTGCGATCACGTTGTCGATTCCGACCATTCTTGCGATCGGCGTGACGAATTCCTCAGGGCTTGCAGACACGACATACACCTTGCGTCCCGAGCGCATGTGTTCGTCGATGAGGAAGAGAGCCTCTGCGAACACGAGAGGCTCGATCACCTCGTCAAGGGTTCGTGCGACGATCGCGTCGATCTCGGCCTTGTGCCAACCAGACACGAGATCGAGCATCCCATCCCTCACTCGCTCCAACGTATCCTCGTCCGCACCAAACAGCATGTAAGTGAACTGCCCGATGCCAAGACGGAGAAGGTGGCCCTTACCCAAGAAGCCGGCGCGATAGAGCGGCTTGCCAAAGGCAAGCGATGACGATCCGGCGATGATCGTCTTGTCGAGGTCGAAGAAGGCAGCTTCAGTCATGGGCGTACGGTACTCCAGATCCTGTATCGGCACGGAATCCAGACCCCTTGAACCGATCGATGCGACGTCGTAGGTTGATACTGCTTCCCCTCCGCTCCTCGGAGGTAGATGTGACTGTTGTCGCCCTTTGGTCCCCGCTTGATGCCATGTTGGGTGTTGTCGCTCCGCTCGGTGCTGCAGCGGCCGTCGACACAGCGCTCGTTGTTGATCTCGATCCCCGCGGTCCTCACTACGGAGGCCGTTTCTCCCTTGCTGATCTGGTTACCCGCGGTCCGACGCTTGAACAGCTCGAACCGCAACGACGTGGTCCAGCGGTGCTCCGCAATGGAGGTGTTCCGCCTGAGGATGCGGAAGAGATCGTGTCCGAGCTCATACGGAGATGGCCACACATCGTCCTGCGCTGCCCGCAGACCACCGAGGCGAGCGCAAAGGTGATTGCGTTGCTGCCGCTTCTACCGGAACCATTCACGCCGACTGTCGATTGCAGGTCGGTGTACCAGCGGACCCACCTGTCTGTGCCGGAATTCCGCAAGGACACTGTGCTCCCTGTGCCGCGAACCTCAACGATCAAGTCCTTGCTTGCTGGTACACGCCCGTCTCGGAGGGATCGCTGGGTCGGGGCGCTCAGACAAGTCTGGGGGACATGATGGGTTCGATCGATCGCCTTGTCGCCTCGCTCGTGTCATCAGATGTACCTCTTGATCGATCGGCGCTGCACCGTGCCGCAACCACCCTTCAACCGAGCATCGCTCCACTTGCAGATGACGGGGTCATCGACGCTGCCGTTGATGCGCTCGTCGGGCTCGGTCCGCTCGAGCCGCTTGTAGCCGACGATTCCGTGAGCGACGTTCTCGTGAACTCCTACGACGACATCTGGATCGAGCGATCGGGAACGCTGGAACCCTCGGGTGTCACCTTCGGGTCATCGGAGGAGGTTGTGGCATTGGTACGGAGATTGCTCACGCCTCTCGGTCTACGCATCGATGCTGCCTCGCCTGCTGTGGATGCGCGTCTCAGCGACGGGTCGAGGCTGCATGCGATCATTCCCCCCGCCGCTGTGGACGGCCCGGTGGTAGCGATCCGGCGGTTCTCTCCTGCGGTGGCCGACCTTGATGCCCTCGTTGGTCAAGGGGCTATCGCGTCCGAAGGTGCTGAGATACTCGACAACTGTGTGACAGCGAGGGACAACATCCTCGTCGCCGGCGCGACAGGAGCAGGAAAGACGACTGTGCTCAATGCGCTCGTAGCGTCTGTCGGGGATTCGGACCGGATCGTCACGATCGAGGATGCGGCAGAGCTCTCCATCACAGGGCACGTGATTCGGCTCGAGTCACATCCTGCAAATGTCGAGGGCGCAGGCGAAGTGACGATGCGGTCGCTGCTCAGGCACGCACTCAGGCTCCGACCGGACCGCATCATCGTCGGGGAAGTGAGGGGACCAGAAGCCCTCGACATGATTCAGGCACTAAGCACAGGTCACGCAGGGTCCATGTCAACGATCCACGCGAACGGGCCGGCAGAGGCGCTGGATCGACTCGCGATGCTCGCGGCAATGGCACCGGAACGAGTGCCTGAGAGCGCCCTCTCCCGACAGATCGCTGCTGCCGTTGACGTTGTCGTCTTCGTAGCGAGACACGGATCTCAGCGGCGCATCGACTCTGTTCACAGGCTCACGCCCGACGGGTTCGATGAGGTGTATCCGTGCTGCTGATAGGCCTTGCCGGGCTCGCGATACTCGGTCGAGTGCCGGCACCGATCGTCATCGGTGCAGTTGCGATGTCATACGTTTCGTTGCCCTTCGTTCTCGGGCTGGTCGCGGCGGCTGCCGGCGCAAGTGTTGTCGTGCAGTGGCGGAATCGCCGGGTGGCGAGCGGGGGTGAGGGTGATCTCCTGAGGCAGCTATCGGGTCGGGTTGCAGCCGGAGCAACGATCCGTTCGGCGATTGCCGATAAGAGGATCGGCGGAATCCCTCCCCGAGCTGCACGACTCGCCGCACTCGGCCTGCCGATGGTAAACGTCGGAGATGCCCTTCTTCCGGCGCTCCCAACGAACGGCGCCGCCTTTCGAGGAATCTGCTCCTTCTCGGAACATACAGGGGCAGCGATCTCCTCTGCTCTCTCGGTGCTGGCTGAGCAGGCGGACGATGTGACAGAGATCGCGAGACAACGAAGAATCTCGCTTGCCCAGGTGAAACTCTCCGCCATCGTCGTCGGAGTTGTCCCGATCGCTGTTTCGCTTGTACTCATAGCCGCGCGCGGTGTACCTGAGCCCGGCGGAGCGGTGATCGTTCTTCCGATGATCGCCGGTGTCGGTCTGCAGCTGCTTGGAACGGCGATCGTGTTCCGGGTCGCCGCGAGGTCAACCCGTTGATCGCGACGGCTGCAACGTTTGGCGTCGCGCTACATCTGCTAGCGCCTTCACGGACAACTCTTGTCGCAGGAGTTTCTCTCGTCGCGGTGTCCGTCGATCCGATGTTCGCCGTGATCGCGGCAGCCATCGTGACACTCGTCCTCGGGCTGCGGCGCATCCGCCGGTCACGAGGCTCGGCCGGACGCTCACGAGAGGACGGTCTTCTGGCGGTCGAACTGGTAGCGCTCGGTGTCACGGCGGGGCTTCCGTTCAGGAACGCTGCAGCACTGACAGCGGACCAGATCGAGGGACCCATCGGACACGAGATCATCCAGGCTCTTCGCCGTCTTGGTGCCGGGCGCCAACCGTTGCTCGATTCGGGTGCCCTACGGTCCATGTTCAACGTCGCTTCAGCATCTGAGGCGTCAGGCATGCCGATCGCTGCAGCGCTCAATGCTCTCGCCACGGACCGAAAGCGGGCCTACAGCGCTGCCACAAGAGAACGACTCTCGAAGCTCCCCGTCAAGATGCTGTTCCCGCTTGCGTTCCTGATCCTTCCCGGCTTCGTGATGCTCACGGTCGTGCCGCCGTTGCTGTCCGGTCTATCGAGACTTGGTCTCTGACCCCTCGTCCACGACTTCCCACCGTAGCGACCGGCTGTCGCACAAAGGAGAAGTACATGTTCGCAATCGCTCGAACCCGCACCGTCCGATCCGAAGTTGGTCAGGCCACCGCCGAATACGCCCTCGTGCTCGTGGCTGCTGCCGTTGTGGCATTGGCGCTCATCTCGTGGGCTTCGACCACCGATATGCTGCCATCCTTCTTCAACACCGTCATGGCGAAGGTCATATCAGTGGCGAATCGGGCATGACCGGTGAGCGAGGGTCCGCCGTGGTCGAGTTCGCCCTCGTGCTGCCACTGGTGCTTGTCGTGCTTCTCGGAATCGTTGAGGTAGCCGTTGTCGCCAGGTCCGAGATCCAACTCGTCCACGCTGCACGAGAAGGAGCGCGGGAGGCTGCGGCATCCCCAGACACTGCGAGGGCGGTTGCGGCGGTCCGCTCGGCACTCGGCGAGTCGGGAAAGAATGCTCGAGTCTCGGTTCGAAGACCGACCCGAGTCGGTCAGAAGGCAACAGTGACCGTATCACTTCGACACACGATCGCAGGGCCTGTGTTCGGTGGTTTCAGCGTCGACCTCCAAGCACAGTCGACGATGCGCGTTGAGCGGTGAACGTGGTTCGATCGTGCTCGGCCTCGGGGTCATGATGCTGGCGTTGGTGCTCGCGGCTGCGGTCGGTGCGGTCGGTGCCGGGGTGGCCGCCCATGTCCATGCGGCCGGCGCTGCAGACGCTGCCGCCTTGGCCGCTGCACCTGTGACCTTCCGCCCGTTTGGTGCAAAGGGGTCGCCCACGCACGAGGCGGCCCGTTTCGCATCGGCGAATCAGACAAGACTCGTGCGATGTGTGTGCCCTATCGATCGGTCGTGGAGGACGCGCACAGTCACGGTGGTGGTTGAACGCAGTGTTGATCTTCCGGGTCTGGGGTGGGTCAGGGTGCGGGCATCGTCCAGGGCAACGTTCGAACCGGCGGCGTTGCTCGCACCTTGATCAACGTTCCCTGCCGGGAGCGCGAGTCGGCCGTTCAGGTGATGACGGACGCGAGTCGGCCGATGGCGCGTGCGACCACTTCGGGCGGTTCCGTGGCGAAGCAGATGCGCATGAAGCCCGGTTCTCCGATGTGGCATGCGGAACCTGGTGTCAGATTCACGTTGGCATCCTCGAGGATTCGTCGCCAGAGGCGATCCTCGGCTTCCCATGTGATCTCGTCCATGAAGCGGCGCATGTCGACCAGCACGAACAGTCCGGCTTCCCCACCCATGTACGGAATGCCGGCAGCATCGAGTGCCGAGGTAGTCGCTCGGTAGGACTGTCGGAGCCTCGACCGCATGTTCATCAGATAGGTGTCGAGCCACTCGGTGTCCTGGAGCATCTCGGCAAGAAGGTGTTGAGTGTCACCGGACACAGCCGCCCAATAGGCGAGTTCGCCCACCGCAGCGAGCACGTCGTCATTGTTCGATGTCATCACACCGCAGCGCAGGCCGCTCATCGCGAAGTCCTTGCTGAATCCCCACACCTCATGCACGTCGCTTCCGAGACGATCGATCACAGATGACACAGGTATGAACCGTCGGTCGCCATGGACGGAGAGCGCATAGATCTCGTTCACGACGATGTGCAGGTCGTGCGAACGTGCCCAGTGGACGACAGACGCGAGATCGTCGGGCGACATGATCCGACCCGTCGGGTTGTCCGGGTTTGTCACAAGCAGCGCCGAGATCGGAACCGCGGCGGTCCGATATGCCTCCTCGAGCAGTTCGGGAGTCAGCCGGAATCCGCTGTCGCTCGTCGTGTGCACCGGCACCACATGCAATTCGTCGCGAGTTTCGAGGTCGGCCCAGAACCCCGTGTAGCTCGGTGTGGGCACGAGCACCCCGTCTCCGGGGTCACAGATCGCATAGAAGAGCGTCTCGAGGATGCTGCCGGCCCCGGCGAGCGCGATCACATGGTTGGCATCCACCCTCCGCCCCCACAGATGCTCTGATCCGAACGACGCGATTCGCTCACGAAGTACCTGGGACCCGATCATGGCGCCGTATCCGATCGACGCCGGAAGCACACCGCGATCCCGATTGAACTGCGGCTCGAGGACATCCCACATCAGCTTGTTCTCTGAGATGCAGAGACCGATGTATCGGTTGGGATCGTCGGGATCGACCGCAGTCTTCCGCTCGAAGTGCTCGGAGATGTACGGAGCCATCGGGGATGCATCGAGAAGCGACCCACCACGACGAGCCAGAGGGGGTGTTGATGCCATGGCTCAGAGGCTAATGACAGGTATCAGGCAACAGGCGACGGGTGACGGGTATCCGATCGCTCGGCTGGCGCCTCGCTTGGCTAGAGCGAAGGAACAGGATCGCATGTCGACCGACGTCAGTCTTGTTCCCTGATCCCATCTTCCATGACATCGGCAATGATGGCGTCGGCCTCAGGATCGA
>CAZWMX010000027.1:0-19659 GCA_964635205.1 uncultured Acidimicrobiaceae bacterium
GTCTTTTCGTGCACGTCGATGCGCCGTGTGGCGAGATCGGCTGTAGCGGCGTCATTCGCCGGCTCAGCTACAGCGAGGGCGGACCTCGCCGTGGCTATGACAGTCTCGTGAGCGTCGACCAGCTTCTGCACCATCTGCATCGCCTCCGGCGGCGAGGCCTCTTCAGGTATGGAAGACAGCCGGGCGAACTCGCCGTAGGTGGCCTGGGCGGTGTGGCCGAGGGCCCGGATGCGTTCCGCGATCTCGTCTACGGCCAGCGCCAGCTCCAGGTAGTGCTGCTCGAACATCAGGTGGAGAGTCTGAAACATGGGGCCGGTCACGTTCCAGTGGTAATAGTGGCTCTTCAGATAGAGCGTGTAGCTGTCTGCAAGCAAGCGAGAGAGTTCCGACGCGACGTGCTCTCGGTCTGATTCGCTGAGTCCGGTTCCAATATCCATGGTTTTCGTACTCCCTTTCCGGCCCCGAGCACCCAGAAAGGCACTCCCGAGCCCGGTCGATGGACGGCCAGAGTCTCCTCCTCACGATACAGCCGATATGGCGCGCCGGGTGCGCCCTCCTAGGCGTTCTTCCACTCGGGTGAGCGTTTCGCCATGAATGCCATGATGCCTTCGACACCGTCGTGGGTTGGGAGTAGTTCTTCGAGATAGAGCCGCTCTGCGTCTGTGAGGCGCTGTTCGATCTCGGCGCGTCTGGGCTCTCGGATGGCCCTCGTCGCCATGCGCAGCGAGAGGGCAGACCGGGGAACGAAGTGTGTGGTGACGAACGACTCGACCGCCGCATCCAGGTCTCCGTTCGGTGCGAGTGCGTTGACGATGCCCATCTGTTTGGCCTCGCCGGCCGTCAGGCTGCGGCCTGTGAGGAGCACGTCCTCAGCAACCCTGCCGGAGAGCAGCGCGGTAGCCGCAGGTGGCAGGACACCGAGTTGGATCTCGGGACAGCCAAGTGTCGCTCCCTCGTCTGCGATCGCGATGCCGCAGGCAAGCACAAGCTCGAGTCCGCCTCCGAGACAGCTTCCCTGGACCCCGACAACCGTCGGATAGGGGAAAGCGATCAGGGCACGGATCACCGCACCGAGTGCAGCGATCATCTCGGGCGCCTTCTCGGGGAGGTGCTCCTCGACACTGGCTCCGAAGGAGAAGTGTCTCCCTGCCCCGCGAAGAACGAGAACCTTGCCATCGTCGGCTTCGGCGGCAGACTCGATGGCCTCGAGAAGCTGGCCGCACAGGGCGATGTCGACAACATTTCCCGGGGGATTGTCGAGCGTGATCGTATGGACCGCCCCGTCTGACGAGGCTTTGTGATGGACCCAGGTGCTGGTCATGAGTCTGATTTGTACTGCGGTGAGATTGCTTCGATCAGATCGTCGCCCCATGTCTCACCCGCCGCGAGCCTCCGTCTCAGGTCGATGAAGTCAACCTCTCTCCCGACCTCCCTGGAGCCCCGGTTGAACGCCTGGAAGCCTGCTTTTGCCTCGGTCATCATGTTGAGCGAGAGCCATGCCCTGTTCGATTCCTTGTTCTTGTCCCAATGTTCGAGCTTCTTCTTCCGAACGGACTCCGTTGTCTTCAACGTGCAGTCCGGCATCGTGTACAGGATCTTGGTCACCATCTCGTCGACGCCGGCGTCGAGCATCGAGAAGTCTGTGGTCCCTGAACGTAGAACGGCTTTCGCTGCGACGAGATCCTCTCCCTCTTTCGGTTTCCCGTGCACGATCTTGCCCCATTCGTCCAGGTAGCGATCGGTCACCACAAGGGGGTTGGGAACGAAAGCTCCGTCGACCTTGAGCACGGGGAAGATGTCGTTCACGAGGCCGAGGCGCAACGCCTCATGAGCACTCCACGGCTCACAGAGGACACAACTCGCCATCGCGTTGCCCCATCCAACGTACAGGTGGAGGAAATCGGTTGATCCCCCGTCCGGTGCCGAACCGTGTTTCGGCCCGGCCTGGCCGAACCTGGCGAGATCCGAGGCAAGCGTGAAGTCGCATGCCATCCCGATCTCCTGGCCGCCACCGATCCGCATGCCGTTCACCCGGTTGATCACGGGTTTGTCGCAGGCGAGAATCTCAGAGACCATGTCGTTGAACAGGCGCATGTACTGGCGATACTCACCCGGCCTGCCCGCGTAGTACTCCGAGTACTCCTCGGTGTTGCCTCCGGTGCAGAACGACCGATCACCCGTCCCGGTGAAGACGACGGCTACCGCAGCGCGATCAACCGAAGCGCGGCGGAACGCCAGGATGACCTCTTTGATCGACTCGGTCGTGTAGGAGTTGAGCTGCTCCGGATTGTCCAGCGTGATCCACACGGCGTGCAAACCCTCAACAGCCGCGCCGGTGTTGTCAAGGATGCGTCGCTCCTCATAGAGGATCTCCGCATACTCGTGGTCGGGAACGAGATCGTGGTTCACAAACTCCACAGTGGTCCACCTTTCATGGGACGAGGATCGTTCGTCTGGCGTCGCTACGCCCGTGTGCGTCTTCGAGAACTTGTTCGATGTTGGCCATCGGGACCTTGTGTGTGAACGGCCCGAGATCGACCTTCCCCGACGTGACCAGTTCGATCGCCTCGGGATACAACTCCGGTGGGCAACCCCAACTTCCGAAAGCTGTGGCATCGAACGCCATCAGGTTCGACAGTCTGACGGATACCTTGTCCATCGTGAATCCGATGACTGCAAGGGTTGCTTGCGGACCGAGCATGCCGTAGGCGGTCTCCTGGCCCGAAACGGTTCCGGAGCATTCGAAGATCTTCCAGCCGATACGTGTCATGCCGAGCGACTCTGCATGTTCGCGAACCAGATCACGAACATCGCGAGGGGAGAGGTCTCGTGCGTTGACGGTGGCGGCCGCGCCGTGTTCACGAAGGAGGGAGAGTCGGTCATCATCGATGTCGACCGCGACCACGGTTGCTCCGCTCGCTGCGGCGATCTGTACGGCGTACGTGCCGACACCCCCTGTTCCGACCACGACGACGAAGTCTCCCTGCGATACGTTGGCGCGCCTGACGGCCTGGAGTGGGGTCGTGACGGCGTCGGCGATCACAGAGAAGTCCGCGAGCTCATACCCATCCGGCAGGTTCTCGATGATGGAGAGCCCGATGGTCGGTACGGTCACGTGTGTTGCAAAGCCACCGTCGAGATCGTTTCCCGGCATCTTCTGGCGGGTGCAGACATTGCCTCTGCCTGAGCTGCACAGATCGCAGTCGCCGCACGGGATGACGGCAGGAACGAGAACATCCCTCCCCATCCACGCCTCGGCACCCTCGCCTGCTTCTGTGACCCGACCACTGATCTCATGGCCGAGTACGAGGGGGAGTTTTGCCCGTGTCTTGACCGTACCGTCGAGGAATCCGAGGTCGGTGTGGCACAGACCACACCCTGCAACCTCGATGAGAACCTCGCCGGCCTCCGGCCGTCGGCCGGCCTGTTCGACACGCTCGAGAGGTTGGCCCGGTTCAACCAGGCGCCATGCGTATCTTCCAATGCGCTGGTCCATCGAAGCTCCTATCGCGAATACTGGACTGTCATTGTGCACTGTTTCGAGATGTGAAGGCGCCGGCGCGAACGTACGCGGTCCCCTCTGCGAGCCGACGTGCGGTCCGTTGGTACGTGGCCTCCTCAACGACCCAACTGCCCCCCTCGCGGCTCACGCTTGCCAGAACAGGCATTACACCGGAGGTGTGCCCGATGATGATCTGATCGGTAACTCGCCGATCTGCCCTGGTGACGGCATTCACTGTTGTGCCGACGATGCGGGCGGCAACCCCCGTGCACGCACTGAGTGTTCCTGGATATGCCTTGTGGAGCACTGCCGGCCTGCCACCGACCACCCGTGCGACAAGGTCGACATCGTCAGATGCCACCTCATGTCCCGTGCCGAAGCTGATGTACGAAGCAGGTGGGGAAACGATCGCCGGCACAGGTGTGAGCCCGTCGGTTGGCATGCCGAGCAACTGTGAAGCTGCAGCCTTGACGGCTGCCACGGAACGAAGGTGCTCTTCGGTGAATCTGTCCGGACTCTCTGTTCCGGACATACCGACCGACTCAGCGCGGAAGAAGACCGTGAGGTTGGCCAGGTCGATGATCGTGGCCTCGATGGGCCCCATGTCGGTGTCGAGCACATCGGTCTCGTTCCCTGTAGGGAGCAGCGACCCGGTGATACCTCCGGCAGTCTGGGCGAAGTCGAGGGAGATCGGGGCGCCGGTGCCCGGCACCCCGTGCACGGCGTATGTGCCTTCCACACCGGCGATACCGTCCACGATCGGAACTTTCGCCAGGAGTATGCGACCGGTGTTGGTGTTGTGGATCCGGACCGTCGTCAAGGGCCCTGCGGCCGGAACCAAGCCTTCGTCGATCGCGTAGGCACCGACTGCTGCAGAGATGTTGCCGCAGTTGATGTCGTAGTCGACCACGGGTTCGGTGATGCTCACCTGGGCGAACGTGTAGTCCAGATCTGCGTCGGGCCGGCTGGGTGCATCGATGATCGCCAGTTTGCTCGTGAGCAAGTCTGCTCCACCGAGACCATCGATCTGGCGTGGATCAGGGCTACCGAAGAGGGAGAGGATCAGGGTGTCCCTCCGCTCCCCGGAGGGTGGCAGCGTGTCGGAGCGCAGGAACACGGCCTTGCTCGTCCCACCGCGCATCAACACGAAAGGAAGGGATATCTGTTCTTTTGACGCTGTTGTCAGCGAATCAAGATCTGTACCGTGCACGCAGCTCCTTCGATGCCGACGGCTTTTCCTCCGCGACAGTGGGCGAGCCCCACTCGTGCGCCTTCGATCTGACGATCGCCGGATTCGCCTCGCAGTTGCCTCACGAGTTCTACCACCTGGGCGACGCCTGTGCCTCCCAATGGGTGGCCCTTCCCGAGCAGTCCACCGCTCGGGTTGATCGGCAGCCGTCCGTCGATGTTCGCTTCACCGCGCTCAACTGCCCACGGATAACTTCCCTGCTCGAAGAGTCCGAGGCCTTCCACCCTGAGCACCTCTGCGATGCTGAAGCAGTCGTGAACCTCGGCGAAATCCACCTCGTCCGGACCGATGCCGGCCTTCTCGTACGCTTCTTGCGCCGTCGCCCATGTGAGCGGCTCGAAGGTCATCGACGTTGGTGTGACATCGACCGAGCCGGATCGCAGGGTTGATGCCGCGAGCCGGACACCACGTCCGTTGGCGTACTTCTTTGCCGCCCTGTCGCTCATCACGATCACGGCGGCGGCGCCGTCGGTCACGGGCGAGCAGTCGTGCAGATTGAGGGGGTCTGCGATCGGACGCGATTCCAGCACGTCTTGAACGGTGATCTCCTTGCGGAAGTGGGCGAGTGGGTTGCGTGCAGCGTTCGACTTGTTCTTGACGGGGATCAGGGCGAGCTGCTCCCTTGTCATCCCGTGGTCCTCCATGTAGCGCATCGCTCGCATGGCGTACACCCCCGGCATCGTTGCCCCGACCGCGGCCTCCGGGTCGCTTGGGTCCGGCGTGAGGGCGCCGGAGAACCTGCTCGTGAGGTGTTCGGTGCCGACGGCAACGACGACGTCGTTCTCTCCGGCGCGAATGGCGAGTGACGCCTCCCTGATCGCTGTTGCACCGCTGCTGCATGCGTTCTCGACATTTACGAGCGGAAGCCCGGCCAATCCCACCTGTGCCAGGATTCGCTGCCCGGTGACCATACCCTGGAACACGTGACCGACGTAGGCGGCCTCGATGACTCGTGGGTCGATACCGGCATCGGCGACTGCCTCGAGCAGGGCGTCGGCGCCGAGGTCTGTTGCGTCCTTGTCCGGGTGTTTCCCGAAGCGGGTCATACCGACCCCTACGACGTGGACATCAGTCATCGTCTACCTCCGTGGGTCGGAATCGGTAACCGGTGAGTGCGTTCCCTTCCTCGTCCTCACCGAAGGATTCGAGCGCCAGGGTCATCGGCATGCCGATCGTGATCTCATCGAACTCGATACCGGCGATCTGGCCCATGATGCGGACGCCTTCCGGGAAATCCACGTATCCGAGGGCATAGGGGACCTCGAATGCCGGTGTCGACTGCCTCACCACCGAGTACGTGTAGAGCGTCCCCTCGGTCGAGAACTTGACGGTTTCGAGGTCCTGGCTCAGACACCCTGCACAGGCCTCTCGAATCGGGAAGAAGTGGGCGCCGCATGCGCGGCATCGGCTGCCGAGGAGATTGCCCGTTCCATCCGGTCGTACCTCGAGTTCACCCGGTCGGAACGACTCTCCGGTCACAGCTGTGGTCAAGGCTCCTCCTTTACGGGCCCGAGGGTAGCGGAGCACGCGCAACCGTCCGGCCGTTCGGTCGTCTGCGTCGAGTGTCTACCGTGAGGTATGGCTCCGTCAATGGGCTACCGGCTCTATTTGTGTGATGCAAAGAGCCCACATGAGGCGAAATCAACGCTCGGTAGGGGCTCGTCGTACCACGGATCAGGGCCGCGAGTGATGTATTCGCATCATGAAAATGACACAGGAGCCGGATTGTCAGGGGGGCGAGTGGCTGGGACTCTGTCATCAAGCCAACCGACCGGCCGGACGGGTGGTCAGCCCAGGGAGGTGAAGACGTGGTGCGAGGAGACGAGAACAGCAACAAGGAACAGGATCTGCTCTACGACTGGAACAAGATCGGAGAGGGAAGCATTGCCGCTCCTGGCACTGTCGAGATCGACGATGAGACGTTGCGTGACGGTCTGCAGAGCCCGTCCGTCCGCCAGCCGAATCTCGACGAGAAGCTCGACATCCTCCATCGGATGGCCGGACTCGGTATCCACGCCGCAGATCTCGGGTATCCGGGAGCTGATCCCGTGGTACTCGACCATGTGGTAGCCCTCGCTGAGGAGATCACGAACGAGGGGTTCGAAATCGAACCGAACTGCGCCGGTCGCACGCACCCGTCCGACATTCTGCCCATTGCCGAGGCTCAGCAGCGCTCTGGCGTCGCCATCGAAGCCGCGTTGTTCCTCGGCTCGAGTCCGATCCGCCAGTTCGTCGAGGGTTGGGATGCAGACTTCCTCGTGAGGACAACCGTCGATGCCGTCACCCTTGCCCGTAAAGAAGGTCTCGAGGTCATGTATGTCACTGAGGACACGACGAGGGCTCGACCAGACGTTCTGAAGCAGGTGTACGCCGCGGCCATCGAGGCAGGTGCACGTCGCATCTGTCTTTCGGATACCGTCGGCCATGCGACACCCTGGGGTGTGCGGGCACTGGTGTCCCTTGCCGTCGAGATCGTCGAGGAGTCCGGCGAGGTTGTGAAGATCGACTGGCACGGTCATCGGGACCGGAACCTCAGTGTGATCAACTCGCTTGCTGCACTTTCGGCTGGTGCGCACCGGGTACATGGATGTGGGCTCGGCATCGGTGAGCGCGTCGGGAACACGCCCATGGAGACGCTCCTCGTGAACCTGAAGCTCCTCGGATGGCTCGATACCGACCTCCATGGATTGCCCGGATATTGCGAAGCGATCTCAAAGGCGACGGACACGCCCATACCGAACAACTCCCCTGCCATCGGGAAGGATGCCTTCGAAACCAGTACAGGCGTCCATGCCGCAGCAGTTCTCAAGGCGCTCCGTACCGGTGACTCGTGGCTCGCGAACCGCATCTACAGCGGGGTTCCTGCGGACGAACTCGGGCGCGAGCAGGAGATAACCGTTGGTCCGATGAGTGGCAAGGCCAATGCCGTGGCATGGCTCGAGAAGCGTGGACACCCGAGTGACGAGGCGACGGTCGACAAGATCCTCGCAAAGGCCAAGGCGTCAGACCATGTCCTGGCAGAGGACGAGGTCCTCGAGCTACTGAGCACCTCGAACACGCTGTGACACTCGACCTAGAACCTCGCGTGGAGGGTCGCATGGGCGTTCTCCTCTCCGGCAATGAGGCAGTGGCCCGCGGAGCTGTCGAGGCCGGAGCACTCATCGCGGTTGGTTACCCCGGCACTCCGAGCACCGAGATTCTCGAATCGATCGCAGACCGCACCGATATGGATGTCCGCTGGTCGCCGAACGAGAAAGTGGCACTCGACGTGGCCCTCGGTGCGTCACTCGGAGGAGTCAGAGCACTCTGCACGATGAAACACGTCGGGCTCAATGTTGCTGCGGATACGTTCATGACGGCGGCATACACGGGTGTAGGGGCCGGTCTCGTGATTGTGTGCGCAGACGATCCCGGTATGCACAGTTCACAGAATGAGCAGGAGACCCGGGCATACGCTCGGATGGGCGGTGTGCCGTTGCTCGAGCCGAGCAACAGCGCCGAGGCGAAAGAGTTCACAGCGCTCGCGTTCGATATCTCCGAGGAGTTCGACACTCCGGTCCTTGTTCGCACCACAACACGTGTTTCGCACAATCGTGGTGTTGTTGAGATTGGTCCTCGGATCGAGAGGCCGGTCACCGGCTTCGACCGAAACCCGCAGAAATACGTCATGATCCCCGGCCACGCCCGCGGACGGCGCCCCGTGCTCCTCGAGCGCCTGGAGCGCCTCTCGAAATACGCCGAGGCGAGCCCACTCACCGCCGAGTCGGGGAGCGGCAGTGGGTTCGGTGTCGTGACCTCGGGTATAGCCCACCACTACGTCAAAGAGGTGCTACCCGATGCGAAGGTTCTCAAGCTCGGCATGAGCTACCCGCTCCCCATCGAGCGGATCCGGGAGTTCGCCCGATCTGTCGACAGGCTCTTCGTGGTCGAGGAACTCGACCCGCTGGTGGAGAACGACCTTCTCGCGGCGGGTATCGAAGTGGAGGGTAAGGCGTTCTTCCCCCGGGTCGGCGAGTTGAGTCCCGACGCCGTCCGTAGGGGTTTCTCCTCAGCAGGGATCCTCCCCAAGCAGATCTCGATCGAACCGGCCCCTTCGACGGTTGCGAGGCCACCGCTCCTGTGCCCCGGGTGCCCCCATACACCGCCGTTCCTCGCCCTCAAACGCCTCGGTGCCGTTGTCACCGGCGATATCGGTTGCTACACGCTTGCAGCTCTTGAGCCCCTGTCGGCAATGGACACCTGCATCGCGATGGGCAGCAGCATCGGGATGGCCGTCGGCATGGCCGCATCCGGCGGTGCCGATGGGCCTGTTGTGGCGACCATCGGAGATTCGACATTCATGCACGGTGGGATCGCCGGTCTTGCGGACGCCGTGTACAGCCAGGCCAACATCACGGTGCTCATTCTGGACAATGGGACGACTGCGATGACCGGCGGGCAGGAACACCCCGGCACGGGTATCACGCTCCAGGGAACAGATGTGCCGCCTATCGACCTTGTCGGCCTGTGTGAGTCCCTCGGGGTCAGAGACGTCCGCGTCATCGACCCATACGACATGGGTGCCACGTTCAGCGCCATCGAGGGAGCCATTGCGCACGTCGGTCCCTCCGTTGTGATCACGAACCGTCCTTGTGTCGAGGCCCCGACGAAGGTCAGGGACACCCCCTTCGAGGTGATCACGGATGCCTGTACGGCATGCCAGGCGTGTATGACCATAGGATGCCCGTCCATCATCTGGTCTGAAGAGATCTTCGAAGGCAGGCGCAAGGTCGTCATCGACCCGGTTACGTGCACGGGCTGCACCTTGTGTGCCCAGCTCTGTCCGCCGCTCGCCATCGTTCCGGTGCAAGCCAGTGAGGAGTCGAACGGTGACTGAGAGCTCGCGCGGTCTCTTGCTCGCAGGGGTTGGTGGCCAGGGTGTGATCCTGGCCAGCATGATCGTTGCCGATGCCCTCGTGAGGGCGGGCCACGACGTCAAGCAGAGCGAGGTTCACGGCATGGCTCAGCGTGGCGGATCCGTGTTCAGCCACATCCGGTGGGGATCCAATGTGCAGAGTCCTCTTGTGGAGAAGGGGAGTGCCGAGGTGCTCGCTGCCTTCGAATGGGCCGAGGCCATCCGCTGGGTCGAATACGTTCGGGACGGTGGAGCAGTCGTTGCCGACATTCGTACGATCGTTCCGCCCGGCGCCTGCACCGACAGGCGTGCCTGGGCGACGAGTTATCCGGCAATCGATGTGGATCTGTTCAGTGATCGCCGTCTCAAGACCCGCCTCATCGACGCTTCGGTCACTGCAGCCGAGCTTGGCAACGTGAGGGCGGCCAACAGCGTGATCCTCGGCTCTGTGGCTGCCTTCCTCGACATCGATGACGCCCATTGGGAGGCTGCGATAGGCCGACTCGTCCCGAAGGGAACAGAGGATGTGAACCTCGCGGCGTTCAGGGCCGGCCGGGAGGTGCCAACGGCCCAGATACCGATTCCCATGCCCGATCCAGAAGGATTCTCCGGGCCGCATGAGATCGACATCAGGCACGAATGGTGCAAGGGCTGTGACATCTGCTCGCGCGTCTGTCCCGAGTACTGCCTTGCTGTGAACGTTGACGGCGAGTTGACGATCGTGAACGCACAAGCGTGTACCGGCTGCAGGTTGTGCGAGATGTTGTGCCCGGACTTCGCCATCACGATCAGGCCTCCGGGGGAACCAGCGACGGTCCTCGAACCTGCTGGATTCGGGAGGAAGACACGATGAGCCAACCCCAACTCATTCAGGGAAACGAGGCATGCGTCAAGGGAGCCCTGGCGGTCGGATGCAGCTTCTACGGCGGATACCCCATCACGCCTTCTTCTGAGATAGCGGAACACATGGTCAGGGCAATGCCGCAGGTCGGAGGCGTCTTCATCCAGATGGAGGACGAGATCGCCTCGCTCGCTGCTGTTATCGGTGCCTCTCTCGCAGGATCCAAGGCGATGACCGCGACGAGCGGACCCGGCTTCTCGCTGATGCAGGAGCACATCGGTTTCGCCGCCATGGCTGAGGTTCCGTGTGTGATCGTCAATGTCATGCGCGGTGGTCCGAGCACAGGGATGCCGACGTCCCCGTCCCAGGGCGACGTCATGCAAGCCAGGTGGGGAACCCACGGTGACCATCCTGCGATCGTGCTTGCTCCTTCGTCGGTTGGTGAGGTATTCGATCTCACGGTGAAGGCATTCAACCTTGCGGAGCGATTCCGAACCCCTGTGATCCTCCTGTACGACGAGATCATCGGTCACACGAGAGAGAGCGTGGTCCTGCCGGACTCGGTCACGGTGATCGACCGGGTACGTCCCGGTGCAGAGACGGAGGACTTCTGGCCGAAGGCTGCAGCCCCCGACGGTGTGCCTGAAATGTCTTCCTTCGGTGACGGCTATCGTTTCCACGTAACGGGTCTTGCCCACGACACTCATGGGTTTCCCACCGATGATTCCTCTGTGGCCGAGGCGCTGATCAGTCGTTTGCACATGAAGATCGAGGCGCACACCAATGAGATCGTCGAGGTCGAGACATTCATGATGGATGACGCCGAGGTCGCCATATTCGCGTTCGGCATCGTTGGTCGATCAGCAAAGGAAGCGGTCGAGCGGGCTCGCGCCGATGGCATCAAGGCAGGGCTCATCAGGCCGTTGACCATCTGGCCGTTCCCTTCTGCCCAGGTCGCCGAAGCAGCGAAGCAGGTCGACACGATCGTTGTGGCAGAGATGAACCTCGGGCAACTCATCGGCGAGGTTGAGCGAGCGGCTGGAGGGCAGGCTGAGATCGTCGGCTACCTGCGGGCAGACGGCGAACCGATCACGCCGACCGTGCTTGCCGACGCGGTCGCCAAGTCAGTGGGAGTGAAGGCATGACGGACGTCAAGACATACCTCCGGGAATGGGCCATGCCCCACGTTCTTTGTCCTGGTTGTGCTCACGGGATCGTGCTGAGGTCCTTCCTCGAAGCCGTTGACCAGTTGCAGCTCAACCAGGACAAGGTCGCCATGGTCGCAGGGATCGGTTGCAGCTCCAGGTTGATCGGATACGTGGACTTCTGCACCCTGCACGGAACCCATGGAAGGGCTCCGGCCTTCGCCACAGGCTTGAAGCTCGCAAGGCCTGACCTCGACGTGGTGGTGATCACCGGTGACGGTGACGGTCTTGCCATCGGCGGGAATCACCTGATCCACGCAGCACGCAGGAACATCGACATCACCGTGCTGATGCTCAACAACTCGATCTATGGGATGACCGGCGGCCAGGTTGCTCCGACCACTCCAGAGGGTGCGGTCGCCTCGACGACCCCGATGGGGAACACGGAGCCGAACTTCGATGCCTGCAAGCTGCTCATCGGAGCTGGTGCCTCGTTCGTGGCGAGAGTGTTCGCAGCGAACCCGATCGAGATGACCAAGGTGATGGCAGACGGCCTCACGCACCCCGGCTTCTCATTCATCGAAGTCGTGAGTGATTGTCCCGAGTACTTCGGCAGGTACAACAAGATCGGCGGTGGAGCAGAGATGCTGAACTGGATGGCCGTGCGCGACGAAGGTGTGGCCGGGCCGCTGTCCGAGAAGCGTTTCGTGAGCCATGTGCCTGCCACGGTGCCCGCTCCGGCTCTGAAGACCGGGGTGCTCCAGCGCGAGATTCGGCGCGTGTATGTCGGTGTGAGAGCGGTCGACGATCATGAGTCGTAACGAGATCCGCATCGCGGGGGCCGGGGGCCAGGGAGTCGTCACCGCCGGCCGGATCCTCGCTGAAGCTGCGATCCTGTCGGGAAGCGAGGCGACTCACAGCCAGGTGTACGGCCCACAGTCCCGTGGCGGTGCGAGTCGTTCAGACATCGTGATCGCCGATGATGCCATCGGGTTCCCCCTAGCCGACAGCATCGACCTGCTCGTTGTGCTCTCCGCTGAGGCGTACGCGAAGTATGAGCCGGAGCTCCGCGTCGACGGGAGCCTCATCGTTGACACCAGGTGCGCCCCCGACACGCTCAACGGGAACGCCGTTAGTTTCGCGGTTGTGGACACAGCACGAGCCGTGTCGGGCGGCCAGCTCGTCACGGGGGTGGTTGCCCTCGGCGTGTTGCAGGCGCACACGGGATGCGTCGACGCCGGAGCCCTCGAACAGGCCGTTGCAGCCAGGGTGCCCCCTCAGCACAGGAACATGAATCTCGATGCCCTGGCCGCGGGGATGCAACTGGTCGGTGGTGCTCTGTCGTGACCGATACCCGCAATACGAGGGAACGCATCCGGCTCGAGGCTGCAGCGCTCTTCTCCGAGCACGGGTTCAATGGCACTTCCATGGCCGAGCTCGCAGGCGCCGTTGGGATCACGAAGTCGAGCTTGTATCACCACTTCCCTTCCAAGCAGGCACTGCTGTCTGAGATCATCGAGTTGACCGTCAACCGGGTGACTCCCCTTGTCCAAGAAGTTGCAGACATGGACCTGCCCGTCTCCGATCGCCTGGCGAAAGCCATCATCCTTCACACCGTCGAGGCGATCCGCGATCAAGATGCCGTTGCCTGCTTCATCGAGGAGGGCCGATACCTCGCACCCGACTTCATGGCGACCCACATCGCAAACCGGGACGCGTACGAGCAGGTGTTCAGACGGCTGTTCGAAGAGGGCATCGAGTCCGGCGAGTTCGTCGACCAGGACGTTGGAATCGCGGCCAAGGCCGTGCTTGGAATGTGTAATTCCGTTGTGCGCTGGTACAAACCGGACGGCGACCACAGCCCGGACGAGATAGCCGCCGAGTTCGCCCATTTCGCGGTACGCGGTGCTGCCATGTCTTCGGCGCTCGGGGGTGATCGGTGAGCGGAGCGTTGCACGGGGTCAAGGTACTCGACCTCTCCCAGGGCGCCGCAGGTCCCACGTGTGCGATGCACCTGGGCGACATGGGTGCCGATGTTCTCAAGGTTGAGCCACCGGGTGGAGAGTGGGGCAGGAGACTCGGTCCTCCTTTCGTCGAAGGTGTCGCTGCAGCGTTCCTCGGTATGAACAGGAACAAGCGGAGCACGGTCATCGACCTGAAGAAGCCCGGCGGAGCGGAAGTTGTTCTTCGCCTTGCCGAGTGTTGTGACGTGGCTCTCGAGAGCTTCCGACCAGGCGTTGCGGATCGTCTCGGAATCGGTTTCGATGTGATGCGTGAGCGCAATCCACGACTCGTGTATGCGGCGATCTCGGCGTTCGGCCAGAGTGGGCCCTGGCGTGATCGCCCGGGCGTCGACGGTGTAGCGCAAGCAATGGCCGGGATCATGAGTGTCACGGGAACAGCCGATGGACCACCGGTGAAAGTGGGTGTGCCCGCTGCCGACATGGCCGGCGGTCTCTATGCATCCCAGGCGATCCTTGCCGCGCTCTTCGCTCGTGAGCGAACGGGGCGCGGACAGCGAGTCGATGTCTCGCTACTGGACTCACTTCTCTCGTTCCAGGTGGTACCGCTGTCCATGTACCTCGCCAGCGGTCGATCGCCCCAACGCCTCGGGAGTGCTGCACCATATGCCGCACCGAACGAGGCCTTCGGGACCAGGGATGGCTATGTGATGGTCGCTGCGTACACAGAGAAGCGGTGGCCGGCGCTCTGTTCTGCTCTCGGTCGCCCCGAGCTCGCGACCGACCCACGGTTCGACACGAATGACAAGCGTGTCCGTGGTCGCACCGGATTGCGTGATGCCCTCGAGCCCCTCTTCGCCGAGCGAACGACGGCTGAGTGGATCGATATTCTCGACGACGCGGACGTGTTGTGCGGCCCCCTCCTGGCATACCCGGAGCTTGTCGATGAGGAACATGTCAAACAGAGCGGTTCTCTCGTGGCGGTCGAGCACCCGGCGATCGGAGAGGTTCGCGCTCCCGTCCTGCCCGGTCGCTTCTCAGATACGGGGGGAGACGTCACGGGTCCGCCACCTCCCATACCGGGCGAGCACTCGACTGTCATCCTCAGCGAGTGCGGATTCACAGATCAGGAGATATCGGAGCTGCTGGATACTGGTGTTGTCATCAGTTCGGCGGACCAGGGAACATGAAGAGGAGACAGCCGTGAGCCAGGATCGAGTAGAGACCGTTGAAGAGAACCCCGTGCTGTATGAGCGCCAAGGAGCGGTAGGTGTCCTGACGCTCAACCGCCCGCACGCGCTCAACTCGATGACTGTGGCGATGTTGGAGACGATCGGTCGGCTCCTCGACGACATCGAGACCGACCCGGACACGAGGGTTCTCGTCCTGACGGGAGCGGGGGAGAAGGCGTTCTGTGTCGGAGCAGACCTCAAGAGCCGCGGCAAGGAGTTCGAGGCCGGGCTCATCCATGACCCCCTCGGCCTCCTGGTTCGCAGTGTGTTCGGTCGCCTCGAGAACCTGCATGTTCCTGTGATCGTCGCGATCAGGGGATACGCCCTCGGTGGTGGTCTCGAGCTCGCTCTCGCTTGTGACCTGAGAGTCGCCGCCGACGGGGCGAGGCTTGGCTTCCCCGAGGCGAAAGTGGGAAGCCTGCCCGGTGCAGGCGGTACGCAGCGAGCGACGCGTCTGATCGGTCCGGGTTTCACCAAGGAACTGATGTTCACCGCAGATCACATCAGTGCCCAGGACGCCTTGAGGATGGGGCTTGTCAACCGTGTCGTGCCGGATGAAGATCTCATGGAAGAGACGATGAAGCTGGCCGAGCGTATTGCCGGCCGGGCACCGCTCTCCCACGATCGGGTCAAGGCTCTCGTCAACCGGGCGACGGAGACAGATCTCGAAACAGGTCTCGAACTCGAATCGACCAGCCACGCCGTCCTACGAGCGAGTGAGGATCGTGACGAGGGGATCCAGGCCTTCGTGGAGAAGCGACCGCCCGAATTCAAAGGAAGATGAAGTCTTCAGGGAAGATGAAGTCTTCGAGGAAGGTGAAGTCTTCGAGGAAGATGAAGCCTTCAAGGAAGGTGTGAGCACCCAGGAGGTAGCCAACGTGAATGTGAAGGACAGAGTTGCGATCGTCACCGGTTCGGGCCAGGGAATCGGCGAAGGTATCGCACGCGTGCTGGCAGCGGCGGGGGCAAAGGTCGTGGTCAACGATCTCGTACCCGAGAGGGTCGACGAGGTCGTTGCCGAGTTCAAGGAAGCCGGGTACGAGGTCACCGGCCATGCAGCCAACGTCGCGTCGGCCGAAGGTGCCGAGGGTCTCGTTGCGGTTGCGCTCGACGCCTACGGTCGGGTTGACATCCTCGTCAACAACGTCGGCATGGCGAGGGATGGCTGGCTCGCCAAGATGAGCGAGGAGGATTGGGACACCGTCCTCACGGTGAACCTGAAGTCGCAGTTCCTCATGTGTCGCGCCGTGGCTTCGCACATGATGGATCAGGAATATGGACGGATCATCAACATCTCATCACGAGCGTGGCTCGGCGGTCCCGGTCAGGCCAACTACGCGGCCTCGAAGGGGGCAGTGATCAGCCTGACACGTACGCTGGCACTCGAGATGGCCAGGTACGGCGTCACCGCAAACGCCATCGCACCGGCGCTCGTGGACACGCCGCTCTTCAGAGGGTTGAAGGACGAGGTCCAGGAGCGGCTGATCAAGACGATCCCTGCACGCCGCATCGGCACTCCGGAGGACATCGGCAACGCGGCCCTCTTCCTGGCTGCTGATGAGTCCTCCTATGTGACAGGTCAGACGCTCTATGTTTGTGGTGGTCGTAGTCTGGGTGCCGGTTGAGGGAGGCACAGACACCATGGGTATGACACTCGCGGAGCGCATCCTGGCCACGGCTGCCGGGATGGACGAGGTAGCGGCGGGGGAGTTCATCGTTGCCGATATCGATCTCGCCCTGCTGCATGACATCTTCGCCGCGCAGGTATTCGACATGCTTGGTGAGGTTGGCGTGGATCGAGTCTTCGACCCCGACAAGACCGTGGTTGTCATCGATCACCTCGTTCCGGCTCCAACAGCTGAAGCAGCCGCACTCCACCAGCGCATCAGGGAACACGTCTCGCGGCTCGGGATCAAGGCCTTCTACGACGCCGGTGAGGGAATCTGCCATCAGTTGCTCCCCGAGCGGGGACATGTCCGTCCGGGGATGCTCATCGTCGGAACGGATTCCCACTCGACCACCTACGGGGCGCTCGGCGCAGGCGGCACAGGCATAGGCACGTCTGACATGGTGTACGCCCTTGCAACGGGAAGACTCTGGTTTCGCGTGCCTGAGACCATTCGATTCGAGTTCAGCGGCGATCTTCAGCAGGGAGTCACCTGGAAGGACGTCATACTGCACCTCGCAGGGCGATTCGGCGCAGATGCCGCCCAGTACCGTGCGATGGAGTTCGGCGGGCCGGCCGCGGAGAAGGCCGACATGTCGAGCAGGCTGACCGTGGCGAACATGGCTGTTGAGATGGGAGCCAAATTCGGTCTGTTCGCCGCCGATGAGATCACGGACGCCTATCTCAGAGATCGTGGAGGAGAGGGAACCGAACCCTTCGCCCCGGATCCGGACGCGACCTATGAGGCCATCCATGAGATCGCGCTGTCCGGCTTGGCGCCCCAGGTCGCACTGCCCAATGAGGTTGATCGCGTCGAATCGGTGGCCGATGTCGAGGGCATCAGCATCGATCAGGCGTTCATCGGTTCGTGTACGAACGGCCGGATCGAGGACCTACGGGCCGCAGCAGACGTTCTCGAGGGAAAACACATCGCTTCCGGCGTCCGCCTGCTCGTGGTTCCGGCCTCGAGAGCGGTAATGAAGGAGGCGATGGAATCAGGGGTGTTGGCATCACTCGTCGATGCCGGCGCCTCGGTCCTTCCGCCGGGGTGTGGGCCGTGTTTTGGCGGGCATGGTGGGCTCCTTGGCCCGGGCGAGCGCTGTATCGGTACGCACAACCGCAACTTCATCGGACGGATGGGGAGTGCCGATGCCGAGATCTACCTCGGTTCCCCCGCAACGGTCGCGGCTGCGGCTCTTGCCGGCCACATCGTCGATCCGAGGAATCTGGAGGTGTCGGATGCCTGATGATCTTCTCGTCGGGAGGGTTTGGAGATTCGACCACGACATCAGCACGGATGTGCTTTCGCCGGGACAGTACGCCGTTGATTCCGTCGAGGTGCGAAAGCTCCATGTTCTCGAGTCCGTCAACCCGTCTTTTGCTTCAGATGTGATGCCGGGTGATGTTGTCGTCGCCGGCCGCAACTTCGGCTGTGGCTCGAGCCGCGAGACGGCTGCTGAGAACCTGAAGGCTCTCGGTGTGGCGTGTGTTGTGGCCGAGTCCTTCTCTCGCATCTTCATGCGGAATTCGGTCGCCCTCGGACTGCCGGTTGTTGTCTGTCCAGGCGTACACGACGGGTTTGCGGATGGTGATCGGATCGAGGTCGATCTTGCCGAGGGCAGGATCGTGAATGCCGAGAGCGGTGTGGAGCTGGCTGGAGACTCACTGCCGATCGAGATGCGCAACATCCTCTCTGCGGGCGGGATTCTCGCCGTTCTCGAGGACCAGACACGCACTGATCCGTCGCCCTGAGTGTTGACGGGTATCGGGTGGGGGTCGTACAGTCCAACGTGGTTATGACAGGCAATACAGCGATCGATCCACACGTTTCAGGCCCCGTTGCCGAGCTGCTCGACGTCCTGGGGAGGACGGGGGACGCCATGGTCGCCATCGATGGTTCCTCTGGGATCATTGCCTGGAACGACGCGGCCACAGAGCTCCTCGGTTATGCCCCCGAAGAGGTGCTTGGGAGGCCATGCCACGAGATCCTGTTCTGGCGCGATCGCTGTGGAGACGACGTCTGTGGCGGTATGTGCCCGGCTGCCGGGCCGGGTGAACCTGACGAGGCCGTGGGCGCAATGGAAGTACTCGGCCGTTCGGCATCAGGCAAGACCCTGTGGCTGAGTGCATCGACGATCGTGCCCCCGATCGAGCTTCGAGATGACTGCAGGCTTGTGCACCTCATCAGGGAGGTGTCGTTCCCGCCCGAGCTCGAACGGGTTGTCGTGGAACGGCTTGGTGGTCGGAGTCCTGGCACCGAGAGGGGCAACGACCGACTCGACGTCCTGACGCCAAGGGAGCGTGAGGTCCTCCAGCTTCTCACGGAGGGCCTCGATGGTGCCGCGATTGCCGAGCGACTCTTCCTCTCCCAGGCAACGGTCCGCAACCACATCCAGCACATTCTCGCCAAGCTCGGCGTCCACAGCCGCGTCGAAGCAGTAGCCCTCGCCCTCCGCCGCCCGTGACGAGGGGAAGTCGCTACAGGATCTCCGCTGCCAGCCGTTCGAGGTCTTCCTTGCTCCGGCCTTCGAATCGGCGGCTACAGACCTCCTCATAGTTTGCGCACAGATCTTCGCAATCCGGTCCCACGATCATTCCGTCGGCCATGTTGAACAGGACGTTGTCCTCTTTCGAGATGTGGGCAACGATCAGATCGATGAATCCTCTCGCCGCTTCCCGCAGCTCGCTGCCCGCCACAGCGTCGCGTTCTCTCGCCGCCTCGATGCTCGATGCCATTGCGCGCACGAACGCCCTGCCCTGGTCGTGCTCGTAGAGCATCACGGCGATCGGGCCCGAGTCCCGTGGCATACCCTCGGCTTCGAGTCCAGGGAACAGGAGATCCTCCTCCTTGCCGTGGTGGCACGCATCCGCAAAGAGGCGGAAGAACGTGATGCATTTGGCAACGGTGTCATAGTCGAGGCCTTCGCCGTTGCCCTCCTGGGTGAGCATGCCGTCGAGTCGTCCGGCGACCTTGAGGATGAGCTGGTGCTCATCGCGGAGAACGGCTGTCGGTGATGTTGTGTGGTTGGTTGTCATGTCCTTCAAGGTAGACGACCGCAGCGCAAGAGCACAACCCGGAGAACGGTCGACCGCGGCCGACGGTATCATCTCCGCGTTCCGGGGGTGTAGCTCAGTCCGGCAGAGCACTACGTTCGCAACGTAGGGGCCA